>JBFMFA010000069.1:0-9816 GCA_040753195.1 Gemmatimonadota bacterium
GTCGAGAGCTGAATGGGACCATCAGATCAGCGCGGCGCAGCTCTTTGTGCTGCGGGAAGTCGGCGCCGCCGGTCGACAGTCCGTGGATGACATCGCTCGCCGCACCGTTGCAAGCGCGATGTCCGTCAGCCAAGTCCTCACGCGCCTAAAGCTGCACGGACTGGTACGAGCGGAAACACCCGGTGAAGCAGGCGACGCGGCGGAGTTCACGCTGACCGACGCAGGACAACACGTAGTTGCTCTCACGTCCGCCACGGTTCAGGAGCGCATGGTAGCCGGATTTCTCGCGTTGCCCGCGGCAGATCAGGAACGTCTTGCGGCTTTGTTGGGCTCGTGGGTCCATTTATCAGCGCTTGATGACGTCCCCCCCACGATGTTCCTGGAACCGCTGTTGAACGAGCGAGTGGGTGGAAGTGCCTAACTAGCGGCAAGGTCGCCACGCGGGGACGCGACCGGGGCGCCTGCTGAGCGGCCAACGCGTTGCGATTATCATACGTATATGATAAACTCGGAGCAATAACCGGCAGTCGGCACCGGAACATCATCGGCGGAGAAGCGACTCATGCTGGCACTCCCGCAGTTTACGCCCGGTTGGAAGCGCGCTCATGAAGCCGCTCAATTTCTCGGCCTCGCGCTGACGGCAGTCTTGCTCTTCGGGCTCGTCGCGCAGCCGAGAACCACGCTCCACATACTTTGGGACATGGTCATACCGCTCTTGCCAGCGGTGTTTCTTGTGAATCCCATGCTGTGGCGCAACGTCTGCCCACTCGCCACACTCAATGTCTTCACTGGGGCGCGCCGGTCGCCTGGCGCGCTGAGTAGTGCGCACCTGAAGGCGGGATGGACAATCGGCCTAGCGCTCTTAGCGGTGATGGTGCCCGCGCGACGTTTTGTCTTCAATTCCGATGGCCCGATGCTGGCCCTAACGATTGTGGTCGTCGCGTGCGTCGCGCTTCTGGCAGGCGTTCTCGCGCCACGGCGCGCCGGCTTCTGCAACTCACTTTGCCCCGTGCTGCCGGTGGAGAAGCTCTACGGGCAGTCGCCCCTGGTGAAGATCGGCGTCGCGCGATGTAACGACTGCAGCGTCTGTACACCGTTAGGTTGCATCGACCTCGCGCGCGAAAAAGCGGCCCGGCAAACACTTGGACCCGGCGCGCAGACATCGGGCTGGATTGCGACGCCATTTGGGCTCTTCGCTGCGGCGTTTCCGGGTTTCATCATCGGCTACTTCACGCTGAGCGATGGGTCGCTCGCAACAGCCAGCGTCGTGTATCAACACGTCATCGTGTGGGTACTGGCGAGCGTCGCAATGACCGCGGCCATCGTGCTGGCCTTCGACGTTTCGGCGCGACTCGGCACGGCGGCACTCGGGGCGCTCGCCGTCGGGCTGTATTATTGGTACGCGTCGCCCACACTGAGTGAAGCCTATGGAGGCGGCGCGACAGCGGCGAATGCACTGCGCGCCGCGGCGCTGGCACTGATTGGCTGGTGGTTCGCCCGGACCAAAAGCTGGACACGTAGTGCGTGGAGCAGCGACTAGCGCAAGGTGGGCGCCGCCTAACGAACTAGCCCGCGAGCAGCGTTCGAACGCCACGCCAATCGCCGTCCACGCGCCGCACGATCGCTCCGCGCCCGTCGAGGAGCAAAACGGTTCCACCATGCTGGATGTCGCCGGTTGTCGTATCGCGCCGGCGCCCGATGCCCAGCGCGTCTAGTGCGGCTTCGACTTCGCGCACACTTCCGGACAGAATGAGATCATCAAATGCCAGTGGCCAGCGCAACGCAATGGTCGGTAATCGGTCCGGCGTATCGCGCCATGGATCCAGGGTGACGACGACGAGGCGTACGTCCATCCGGCCAGTCGCGTCCCGAGCGGCGACAACATCGCGCACGATCGTCGGGCACACGGTTGTGCAGTGTCCAAATGCGAACGTGACCAGCATGGGTCGCCCGCGGTAACCTGCCAGCGACACCCGGCGCCCATGCTGATCGGTGAGAGTGAATACGGGGATCGCGACGTTGAGTCGCGTTTGGAGGGTTCCGCCGTCCCCGTTAGGCGGCTGTCTCCAGTCTGGCGCGCGCTGGACGCGCGAACCAAGAACTGCACCTTCGATGGCCACGATCAGGACGACTATCCCCGCGAGCGCCCGCCAGCCGGGACGGGCCCGCGCGACTCGGAGATCTGCTCGGAGCGATTTCCCCCATACCGCAAGCAAGATCGCCAGCATCCCCAGCGGCTCACCCGCTAGTACAATCCACCCTCCCATGTTAGGCAGGCCGCCAGGCTCCGAGCCGAAGCATGCCGCGCGCGTACGGGACAGCCATTCTGGCTCAACGGCACCGGCCGGCCACAGCGCGAGTGCATACCACGCCAGCGTGATGACCACCAGCGATAGCAATGCGTGGAGCGCAAACCCCGGACGCGGCGCCAGCCGCGTCAGCCGATCTTCCACAAGAAGCTCAGCAGCTTCCAGTTGGTGAAGTAGTACAGCATGAAGGCAAGAAAGAAGACCGCGACCAACACGAGGGTGCCGGGCGTGGGCCCCCATTTGCTGCGCCCCGGCGAGTGCAGCTGCTCGTTGACGTCGTTGACGTTAGGCGCGTGCACCGGCGGGTTCGTCAGTCCCTGAGGAATGCCCGACATGCTGCGGCCTTGGGTAAACGCTGTGATGCGTTCGCCGAAGAACACCGATTTCACCGCGATCAGAATGAATGAGAAGGCGCCGGTCACCGCGATGATTGCGCCGATTCCCATCATCGCCAAGAACAGATCGACGGCGGGATTGAAGGGGACATCGAAGGCCGCCTGCGAGAAGGAAATGTCCCAATGTCGCCGCGGCACTCCGAAGCTTCCCGCGAATGTCATTCCGATCTCCACGAGCAGCAGCCCGCCGGCAAACATGTACGGCTGCATTTTGGCCAGCTTCCAGAACGCGACTTTGCGTTGAAAGATCAGCGGAAGCAGGTAATACGTCGCTCCCATGAACGCCATGGCGGTGCCGCTCACGACGGTGGCGTGGAAGTGCCCGGGCACGCGCAGCGTGTTGTGCGCGATGATGTTGATTTGCTCCGTGCCGATCGTGACGCCCGTGATGCCGCCAAAAAAGCCGAACACCACGACCGATAACACGAGAGCGGAGAACCCGGGATCGCCCCATGGCGCGCGTCGCAGCCAGCCGAACAGCCCGTCAGTATAGCCGCGCAGCCGCATCCCCAGCTCCATACCGGCCGGCACGGTGAAGCCGTGCACCATCGACGCAAGCACCGCCATGTACATGAAATAGGAGGTGTTGACGATCTTCCACGCCGGGCCGAAGCCGGGATCGACGAGCAGATGGTGCGCCGACGCCATGGAGATGAACAAGATGTACAGGACAAAGGCCCAACGGCTCACCTTCTCATTCAGCACAACGGCGCCGACCGTGAGCGCGCCTAACATGTACCAGATCGCGACCATCGCCGCGACGTTGATTTGTTGTGCCGAGTGGCCTAACGCCCACCAGAGGAGACGATAGATCTGTGGGTTCACGGTCGGGATCAGGCCCAGCGACCAGAGAAAGGTCGGGATATACACCATCGCGCCATGCAGGAGCGTAATCACCGCGATGACCGCCGCAGCGAACGCTCCGTAGACCACGAGTGGCATCGATCCGGCGTAGGTCTTCTCGCGTTTGGCGATCGTCAACGTGGCGAAGAACTGCCCGACGACGCCTAACGCCCCGACGGCGAAGAGAATGATGCCGAGATAAAAAGCCGGATGTGCCTTCAGCGGTGGGTACGAGGTATAGAGCACATCGGCGCGCCCGCTCCATTGCATGGCCTGCACGATCAGGGCGCCTAACAACATGAGGCCGAAGTTGAACCAACCGTATCGGGGTGCCGCGGGTCGCGCGTTGAGTAGCACGGTGCCGACGAACCAGAGCACCGCCATCTCGAAGAAAATGATGAAGAAGATGAGCATGTTCATGCCGTGCACGCCGAGGATGCGGTAATACCACTCGGCTGGGAGCAGATGCACGGCTTGCCAACGCGTGAGTGCCAGCAGCAGCGCCGCAGTTGCGCCGATCAGCAGTGCCACCACGGAGACCACCGCGTTGACCTTGATGAGGCGCTCGGCTTGTCGGTCGATTTTGCGCGCTGTTACCGGGCAGACGCGAAAGCGCTTATCGACCGCCGGGACGTAGATGCCCTGGGGGACAGCGGTGGCAGTCATTTGTCACCTCCGTGGTCGATGCGCGCCTGGCCGTTGTCGGACACGGTGCGGCCTAACGAATCCAGCACGATCACGCGCCCGACCATTGTATGATGCCCGATGCCGCAGAATTCATTGCAGATGATGCGGAAGTCACCCGCGGCCGTGGGCGTCACGCGCAGGGCGTAATCGAAGGTGGGGACGACGGCAAAGTTGACGTTGAGCGGGTAGAGGGAAAAGCCGTGATTCACGTCGAGCGAGGA
The DNA here is from genome assembly GCA_040753195.1 of Gemmatimonadota bacterium. Classification (GTDB taxonomy): domain Bacteria; phylum Gemmatimonadota; class Gemmatimonadetes; order Gemmatimonadales; family Gemmatimonadaceae; genus DASYRX01. Next base: position 4,456 of record JBFMFA010000069.1, read on the forward strand.
GATGTGGAGCATGTACTCCTTCCCCTGCTCGAGTTGGAGAATCGGATACCACTGATACGTTAGGCCCACGAGGTACACGTCGGCGCCGGGCGGCGGCTGGACAATCGGTATGCCGCGATCGTCGCCGACCCTGTATTGGGTGGCGAACGCGACCGCCCGGGCGTAGAACGCCTTGGGATCGACGCGAGTGCGGACGCCGGATGGGTTCTGCCCACCCTTCCAGTGCCAGAGCGGCATCATCGCGAACAACACCATGCACCACGCGAACGCGATCGCGACCCAGATCTTCTCTGCCTTGTGCGCGGGCTTCCACCAGACGCCAGCGACCGGCTCGAGCCCCGTATGAACTCTGGTGAGCATGTGCGCCTCGTTAGGGGAGAGTGCCTTGTGGCATGGAGAGGACCTCCCAAATGCCCCAGCCGGTAAAGACCAGCAGCATGACGAGGAGGCCGAGGAGGAGCAGCAGATAGATGTTGTCGAAGAGCCGCTGGCCGAGCGGCGGGGCCTCGACGTCCGACGGCTCGTTAGGTGACTTATCCATGGCGCCCTCAGCGTAGTGTGGCGGAGACCACTGCAGGATCAGATCGGCGAAGCATACCGAGCTATTCTGGCATATATCATGTGAATATGATAAACTATGCGCAAGCCCGACTTGCTCATGCGGATCCTGGAACGCGGCGCCCGGCGCGCCATCATCTCCCTCGATGCGATCGCCACGCGCCTGTACCGAACGGCGTGGAATCCGCTGCACCAGACCGGAACTGTTGCCGTCGTTATGCTGATCCTGCTGCTGGTGACGGGACTCTACCTCGTCATCGTTTACCGCATCGGGTCACCGGCTGAATCTGTTGCGCGCCTCGCGCAGGACCCTTGGCTCGGCGCGTGGATGCGCACCCAGCACCGCTACGCCAGCGACGTATTTGTCGGCGCAGCGCTGTTGCACGCGATGCGCATCTTCGGCCAGGGACGCAGCTGGGGACCGCGCACCATGGCGTGGCTGACCGGCGTCGTACTGCTCGGCGTTGGGCTGGTATGCGCATGGACGGGGTTCGTCATGGCGTGGGACACGTTCGGCGAACGGCTTGCGCGCGAAGGAGCACGCCTCCTCGACATACTCCCTGTTTTTTCCGAACCGATCAGCCGCGTTTTCGCCGGCGATCGACCTGTGCCGAGTGCGTTTTTCTTCGTCAATCTCTTTGTCCACCTCGCCCTGCCGCTCGCCATGGGCGCGACGTTATGGCTGCACACCTCGCGCGTTGCGCGGCCCACGCTGCTCCCACCGAAGGCCGTCTCGTGGACTATCGTCCTGGCGCTGACGGCGGCCTCGGTGGTGTTTCCGGCGGCACTCGGGGCAGCGGCGGACTCCTTTGCTTTGCCGCCGACGACGCCAACAAACCTGATCGTCGCGTGGTGGCTACCGATATCCGAACGGCTTGCGGCTCCGATGGCATGGAGTGCATTGCTGGCTCCGACCGCGTTTGCGTTCATTGTTCCTCGCCTAACGCGGCGACCGCGGGAAGGCCGTTTCGCGCCGAGTGTCGTCGATGCGCGGCTCTGCACGGGATGCAACCAGTGTCCGCAAGATTGCCCGTGGGAGGCCATCACCATGGTCGTCCGTGAAGACGACCGCCCCACGCTACTCGCGCGCGTCGATCCGCTGCGCTGCGTGAGTTGTGGCATCTGCGCGGGAGCATGTGCGCCGATGGGCGTTGGGCCGCCGGGACGCACGGGTCGCGATCAGCTGGCCCGCATGCGATCGGACGCACAACTCCCCGTCCGCGACGCGCTGCCGATCGTCGCAATCGTATGCGAACAGGCGCCCGCTCGCCACGTAGCAGCCATCCGATCGCGCGGAGCGTCCATTCTGTCTGTGCCGTGTGTCGGGAGCGTGCACACATCCGTCATTGAGATGGTCCTCAAGGAAGGTGCGGCCGGGGTCATAGTCTGCGGTTGCCCAGCGCGCGATTGCGTGAACCGCGAAGGACCCAAGTGGCTGCACGAGCGCGTTTACAGCGAGCGGGAGGCCGAGCTGCAGCCGCGCGTCGACCGCCGGCGCGTATGCCTCGCGACATTTGCCCCAGGAGATCTTCCCGGGTCGCTGGCGGTGTATGGCACGTTCGCGCTGCGCGTCGCGCTGCTCGATCGACCGGATCACGATGCTGCTGCCCTGCTCGAGGCGGAGTGTGATTCCTTGCTGATCAACGGAAGCGGATGATGACCGCATTTTGGCGCCTAACGCGTATCGTGGCTGCGATTCTGGCGAGCACCGGCGCTCTCGTGCTGTTGACGCGCGCGTCGGCGGCGCCCGTGAGCTACCATGACGCTGCGAGCGCGCGTGTGCGCCTCTCCTGGAGCGCGCGTCCGGAGCGCATCGAGGTGTGCCGTGCGCTCTCGGCGGAAGAGATCTCGCGTCGCGGAGAGCACATGCGGCAGCGATTCGAGTGCGAAGGACGCTTCGCCGCGTATGACTTGCACGTCGCGATCGACGATCGTATTGTGCTGGAGACTGTCGTGCGCGGTTCGGGATGGCGGCACGATCGGCCGTTGTACGTGCTGCGCGACTTCGAGGTGGCCGGCGGCATGCACCGCCTCCGTGTCTCGTTCGGACGCCGAGAACAGGCAATCGGTGACTCGCTAACGCAGGTGAGCGACGCGCCCGCGTTAGGGCCCGACACTGGGATTTTCGCGGGACGCGCTGAGCGCGAACGTGTCGAACGCGTGCGCCGGGCGCGCGCCGCGATTCCGTCACGACTCCTGCTCGATACGTCGCTGGTGCTGACAGACGGTCGCGTTACGCTCGTCACTTTCGATGTCGATCGCAGGACGCTTGGCCTCATCTCCCGGCCCTTCTGAGCTGACTCCCGTGGCCCGCACACTGAACATCCTCCTCATCTCCCCACGCTTCCCAGAGACGTTTTGGAGTTTTGCGCACGCTCTACGTTTCATCGGCCGGCGAGCTTCCCAGCCGCCGCTTGGACTACTGACCGTGGCAGCGCTGCTCCCGATGCACTGGCAGAAGCGACTCGTGGATCTCAATGTCCAGCCGTTGACGGACGCCGATCTTGCGTGGGCCGACTATGCCTTTGTGGGCGGTATGGTTGTGCAACGCGCATCGGCCGCAGAGGTCATCGCGCGTTGCAAGGCGTTAGGCGTGCCTGTGGTCGCCGGTGGCCCGCTGTTCACGATGGAGTACGAAGCGTTTCAGGACGTCGACCATTTCGTACTCGACGAAGCAGAGGTAACACTCCCCCGCTTTCTGGCTGATCTGGACGTTGGAACGGCGCGTAATGTGTACCGCGCTGGGGAGTTCGCGGACATGACGACGTCGCCGGTGCCTATGTGGGAGTTGGCCGACCTCAAGCAATACGCAACCCTCGGGGTCCAGTACTGCCGCGGCTGTCCTTACGACTGCGACTTCTGCAATGTCACGGCGCTGCTGGGTCACCGCCCGCGAACGAAGACGATCGAGCAGATCGAGGCGGAGCTGGATTGGCTGAGCGAACTGGGGTGGCGCGGGAATGTCTTTTTTGTAGACGACAACTTGATCGGCAACAAACGTGACGCGAAGGCGAAGCTGCTTCCAGCGCTGGCGCAATGGCAGGAACGCCATGGACGTCGGATGCCGTTCAATGCGCAGGTCTCGATGAACATCGCCGACGACGCGGATTTGCTCGCTCTCATGGCGCGCGCGGGTTTCGATTCGGTGTTCATCGGCATCGAATCGCCCGATGAAGACGCACTCGCCGCGTGCAACAAGAAGCAGAACCTGAAGCGCGACCTCATCGCTGACGTTAGGCGCGTTCAGCGTGCCGGCATCGAGGTGTACGCGGGGTTCATCGTCGGTTTCGACGAGGATACGCCGTCATCGTTTCACCGGCTGGCTGCGTTTATTCAAGCGAGCGGCATCGCGACGGCCATGGTGGGCATGCTGCAAGCCCCGGCCGGCACGCGACTATTTGCGCGCATGAGTCAGCAAGGGCGCCTCATGGGCACAATGAGCGGCGATAACGTGGACGGTACGACGAACATTCGGCCGGCGATGGGTCTTCAGGTCCTGCGCCAACGCTACCGCACGCTCGTGCGCTATTTGTACGAACCGAGGCACTACTATGCGCGTGTGCGCACGTTTTTGCGTGAGTATCGGGCGCCGACCGTTAGGCCCAGGCTGGATGGCCGGCGCCTGCTCGCGTTTGTCCGGTCGCTGATTCAGTTGGGGATCGCGGGGCGGGAGCGTTTGCAGTTCTGGCGGCTCCTGGCATGGACCGTCATGCGGAGGCCACGGCTCCTGCCTAACGCGGTCACGTTGGCGATCTACGGGCGCCACTTTCGGTTGATCAGCGAGCGGATCGGTCGTTGAATGTGCGTATGAGGCCGTGCGCCACTATCCACGCGCAGCGTCGGGTGTTTATCATGCTGTCGTGACAAACTACCGCGTGCCCACGCTCCGGCCGGCACGTGTCGCCACGCGGTGACACACTCTCACAGTGCATGTGGATCTCGGGTACTTCGCAATACGCCATCCGCGCGGTCGTATACATCGCCAGTGAGGGCGCTGACGCGCCGGTGCGCGTGGGCCCAATCGCCAAGGCGCTGAACGTTCCGCAGAACTATTTGTCGAAAACGCTGCACGTGCTTGCGCGAGCTGGTGTTCTGCAATCGGCGCGGGGGCCGACGGGAGGTTTCCAGCTCGCGGTTCCTGCCGAGCGCCTAACGTTGGCACGGGTCGCGGCGCCGTTCGACGAGGTCGGCGCACGTCACTGCCTCCTCGGTCGCCCGCAGTGCGGCGACAGGAATCCCTGTGCAGCGCATGCCCGCTGGACCGCGGTATCCGACTCGCTACAGGCTTTTTTTCGGAAAACGACCGTTGCCGATCTGATGAAGGAGGTCGCCTAACGCGGGCCCAGCCGCGTCGCTGCCACGGTCACCGCATGAGCGGAGCGCGCATACTGAACGCTGAGGGGAGCGCCGGATGGCGGACCAGGAGATAGCCGCCGCCGGCCACCATGGCGAGCAGATTCGCCGCGACGATCGACCACCACGGCAGAAGCGGTCGGATTGGCGCGCTCAGATAACCGACGACAAATACGGTGATCACAAAGCCTGCGACAACAGTGAACAGAACGAGCGGCGCTTGCGCCGGGCGGCTTTCGACTCGGAAGATCAGGCTCGTGACGAACACGCCGATCGCGAGTGACAGCGCCAGGTGCAGCCCGTTGTATAAAAAGATGGCCAGAGGATCGAGCGCTAGCGGAACCTGAAGAACCGCGGGGTCGCGAAGTCCGCGGAATACGGCTTGGCCCAGCACGTTGACTGTATAGAGCGCGCCTCGCGCTGCAAAGAGGTCGAAGACGCCGTAGAACG
>JBFMFA010000070.1:0-9769 GCA_040753195.1 Gemmatimonadota bacterium
CTTTCAGTATCATCCACACTTCAAAATGGCCATCGACGATCTGGTGTGTCGTGATAAGCCGCTCGAGGGAATCCGCGACGGCAATTTCCCCAGCGGCACGACGGGCATCCGACTCCAGTTGGACGATCGTGGCCAATGAACGGCCGAAGTACACGCCATGACGTGCCGCCTCGGCGCGCTGCGCGGCCTCCGCGTAATCACGGCGCGTAAATGCAAGGGCGGCATCGAGCGTGTGTGAAGCAAGGCCGTAGCTGCGGAGCCCACGTCCCCGGTCGCGCGCTCGCACCAAGGCAATCGTTTCGCGAATCGTACGCTCATCGCCGGCCTTGGCTGCGAGACAGGCGATGCGTTCAGCCAGCCGTCCCACGGCGGGTGGCGACAGGTCGCGCGCCCGCAACCACTCCAGTGCGCGCTGAGCATACCGCGAGGCGCCCGCGGCATTTTCGCCTAACGCCAATTCGACATAGCCCTGATTCAGCAATGCATTTGGCGGGAACTGCACGCGGTTGTCTTTCAGAATCGAATCCAGCGCCACGCGCGCTCGAGCCAGGTCGCCACCAATGAGATACGCGTGATGCAGACGCCAGTGCCGGCTAAACGGCGACCGCGTCTTCAGCGCCTCCTGGAGCACCGCTGCCGCATCTCCCCGAAACGCGGCGGCGACGAAGCGCGCCTCAGTCACCGCGTCTGGATTGCGCTCCGCGACGCGTTGAGCTACAGCGAGCGCGCCAGTGGTATCGCCCACTCCGAACAGCGAATACATGGCGTTGTTGGTGTTCGGAGCGACCGCCGCCGGATCCAGATGCATGGCCGTGTCTGCCGAAGCCGCCGCCTCCTCGTGGCGGCCTAACGCACGCAACGCCCACGCACGCCCCTCGTATGCCAACACGTCACCTGGCGACGCGTCGTGCAGCATGTCCCAATACGCCAGCGCGCTGTCCGGGCGATCGTTGGCAAGCTGTTCGTAACGCGCACGGATCACCAGTTGCTCGCGCGCCGCAACCGTCGCCAGCAGCTGATACGCTTTCGTTAGGTGCGCTTCAGAGTGCGACTGCTCGTCGATGAACCACAGCAGGTCGCCCAAAAAGTAGTGCGCGAGCACAAAGGCGCTGTCGTGCGATAGCGCGCGCTCGGCTGGCGCAATCGCGTCCTCGCGTCTCCCGGCCGCCGCAAGCTGCCGAGCTTGCGCATAGCTCTTGAGCGCCGGGAGGGACGCCGTGGTCACCGCGGGCAGCGGCCGCACCGTCGTGTCGCGACCGGCACGTGAAATTGCCGAAGCGATCGAACGCGCGATGCGCTCGACCGACTTGAGAATACCGACCGCATCAACGGGTCGCTCGGTATAGGTGCGCAGCGGCTTCCCCGAGCTCGGCTCCAGCAATTCCACTACGATCTGCGCTCCATTGCCTACAGGAACCACTGATCCGGTGATTGTGACGTGGGCCCCGGCCCGCGCAGCCAGCGCCAAGAGTTGAGGAGGCTGTAGCGCTACCGCTGGTGGAAGCCGCATCAGGGTCGTCAGCTCGCGCAACCCGAGATCGCTGGTTAGCACCACCCCGCGACTATTAGTTAGCTCCGCGCGCAACGCCTCACGCACCGCCAGTGACAGCACCGTGTCAGGGCCGTCGAGTTGCCCAACGACGACGATCGCTGCGCCCGACGCTGTCGTGCGATCCACCGTTATGTCGGCTTCACGGCGAAGCTGCACGATCCCTAACAACACGGTCGCGAGCACGGCGGTCCCCACCGCGACCCAGGTCCGTATGGGCGGCCGTCGACGTCGTTCGACCCGTGCCGTCGTTACTCCCAGGTGCGTACTGTCGGCCGGCGCCACAGCCGTAGCAGCCGATGTGTCGGCTACGCTATCGACGTTAGGCGCTGTGCCGGCAGGCGCACGCCGCAGTTGCTCGACCAACTGCACGACCGCCGCATCCGGCTCCGCTTCGAGATCCCCGCGCACGAGCGATTCGTAGATCCGCGCGACCCGTAGCGCGCCCTCCCGATCCCCGATCTCAGCCAAGTTGCGCATGTAGCGCAGTGTCGCACGACCGTCGGTCGGATCGAGCGCCACGCGCCGGCGGCACCATTCAGCGGCGCAGTGCCATTGTCCCGACGTCTGTGCACTCTCGGCCAATTGATCCAGCGCGCGCGCACACTCCGCTGCGCAATGTGAGCGCACTTCATTCGACCAGCGGTCAAATTCCGGCGCATCGTCCACATGAAAGCCGTCGAGAAACGGACCGCGATAGCTCTCGGCGGCCTCTTCGAACTTCCCGGCGTTCACGGCCACCGTGAACTCCAGGACATCACTCGGCAGCGCCGTGGGGATGAGACGTACTGTCTCGCTGTCGATCGCAATCACGTCGGCACCAAGATCGTGTCGTAGCGCGTAGAGCAGCTGCGAGAGCGAATGACGTCCGCTCGCCGAATCGCTCTCGGGCCAGAGTAAGGCAATCAGCTTGTCGCGCGTGATGGCGGCGCCCCGCGCCGCCGCAAGGTAGGCGAGCAGGGCGAGGCGGCGCCGTTGACTATGCGCTCCGCCGAGCGGGGCACCGTCTTGTTCCAGGTAGACAGCGCCGAAAGTGCGTAGTCGCAACGTCATATGGCGTTTGACGCGGACGAGAGAGTCGTGTGATCGCCGCTCCTACGTTATGCAGCGAGCCGCGCCACACAAGAGATCGGTGCGGCTTTGCTGTCATTATCGCAGTCGGACTAGGGGATTCTCCGATGATTGTAAGACGAACAATCCAGTGGCGTCGACTGAGCGTCGTGGCATTGTCGCTCATGCTGGTCCCAGTGCAAAGCGCGCTGGGTCAGAGGCAGAAGGCCACGCCCAAGCAGACCGTCACCACGCCTCAGCCCGCGACGGCGGCGGGTGGCGGCGCCGGCGCAGCGCTTCGCCGGCCGGTGAGCACGGCGGCGGGGCGCCAGGTCAACGCGGCACTCAGGACTGCGCTTTCGAGCCCGAACGTGCGAACCGCTGTGCGCTCGGAGGTGTTGCGACAGCTGCGCGTTAGGCGACCCTTCGCGATCGTCAACGGTTACATGGTGAGTGCGATCGATTTGGCGTCTGTGTATCAGGCGGCCGGCGTACGCCCTGCGCTCCTGGCCACACTCGGTCCAAACGGCCCGCAGCTGATCACGCAGGCCGGCGTAAGCCCAGACCGTCTCACCATCACCTTCGTCCCCGCGGCTGTCGCGCCGGTAGTGCCAGCGACCTTCATGCGCGATATCACAGCCACGTTAGGCGTCAACGCGTTGAAGAGCGACATTCCGGACATCGCGCCGGTCGTGATGATCTTCGTGCTCGCGGGTTCCGGCCTGGGCATCCTCATCTCGCTCGCGGAGTCACTCGCCGCGTTCCTGGATTGGATGGCGGCAGAAGATACGCCGGTGTACCCGGAGGGGCCGACGTACGATTTCGACGGCGACGGACTGATGAACATGGATGACCCGGACGACGATAACGATGGCGTTCCCGACGATCAGGACAACTACCCGTACGACAAAGACAAATCGATCTGCGACTGCGGTCGGCCGCAGCCCGCGTTCTCGTTGACGAGCCGCGCTCCCAACGACTTCCTCCCTTCAGTCGTCGGCTTTCTGACCGCGACCCGGACGCACAGCGCACGCGCGATCTCGTTAGGCACGGTTCTCCAGGGCCGGGCCAATCAACTCACGGTGATCTTCTAGCGATGCGATCCCTCTTTGTCGTGGTGTGCGCCCTGAGTGTGGCGCCGAACGCGGCTCCGGCACAGCGGCGCGATACGGTTCAAACACCGCGGCGCAGCGAGACGCCGGCGGTAACCCCCCCGTGCTGCGCCGTCGTTCGTGTCGAAGCAGAGAAGTCGCTCGTGACGGCTCGCGAGACAGCCACGGGATTCACGTTTCGCTTCAGCGTGAAAAACCGACGCTTGTTAGGCACCCTCAAGATCGGCCAACCGGTCTGGGCCAACTTCACCGACAAAACGGTGAAGCTCAAAGCCACGGACGGTACACCATGCTGCGCAATCATCGAAACACCGCCTAACGGTGCGTTAGGTGCCGCTGAGCACCCACCCGCCGACGGATCCCGCAAGGAGAGTCTATGAGTCGAATCAGATTGCTGCCCGCCGTCCTGGGCATCCTTTTACTCGTCACCGGAGCCCGCGACATTGACGCGCAAGGCCGTGCGACGGCGTGCTGCACCGTCGCATCAGTGAACACGGCGAGCGGCGTCGCAACCGGAACGGTTACCGCCTCCGGTAACGTCTTCGAGTTCACGGCGCGCAACCGGACGACACTCGCGTCCTTGCGCGTTGGGCAAGCGCTGCACGTCAACTTCGCCAACAACCAGGTCTCGCTGGACGGACGCGCCGTGTGGGGCACCGTGACAAAGGCCCCGGCGCCGCCAGCAGCTGCCGTTAGGCCCGCTCAGCCACCGACGACTGGTCGCCCAACGGTGCCGGCAACGCCTAACGTGAGTGTGTCGCAGCTCGGCAATCTGTCGCAGGTCATTCTCAGCGGTCGCGCCCCCAGCATCAGTTTTGGCGCTCCCGTTCCGCACACGCCAAACACGAAGCAATTGGCGCTGGCCGGGCTCTCGCTTCCTCCCACCCGGTTCGCGAGCCGCACCGTTTCCGCCACCGTAGGCGGCCGGCAGATCGCGACACGGCCCGCGCTGCATCTCTACGGACTCGAAGGCATCGAAAACGCGCCGAGCGGCCTCCCCGACGGTGTTCGTCGGCTGCTCGAGATCCATGCGCGCAAAACGCCTGCTGGACAGCAGACGCACTACATCGTCGATCCGGAAATCGTGCGGGAATGGGCGCGAACGCATGAAGTGCCTGCCGACGTCAAGGTGAAGAGTGGCGGCAAATGCAAAGGAAACGAATGGGAGCGTTTCCGCTGCAGAAGCGAAAAGAGCTGGGACAATTGGAGTGAGCTGACATCGGACGAGTGGGAACGGCTCCGCGAGAAAGCGCAGGAATGGTGGGACGATGCGGCGGAGGTACTCAAACAGTGCAGTACAACCGACGGCTGGTCCGATAAGGTCGTGCACGGCCCCACGGTTCCTGTGCCGATTTCGATGGCTCCGTCAATGACCGTCAACATGCAACAGAGCGGATCGCGTGGATCAGCCACTGGAACGCTCAGCGGGTCGGTCACGCTAGGGTTTCCAATGCAGGGGAACTTCAACGCAGGCGTGACGTTCTTCTACATCCCGTGCCTCCCAGGCGTGTATCGCGTGCGGAGCCTAACGGCCGATGGCGGCCTAACGGTGGGCAATCAGCTCAGCGTCAACGTCACCGCGAAGGGCGCGTTCGACAAGTCGTACACGGTGCCACCGGGCGGTGGGCCGCAGTTCCCACTGTATGTCATTCCGATCGTCATCGGTGACATCCCCGTCGCTGTCATCGATGTGAGTATCTACATCGAGGGCGATGTTCAGGTGAGCGGTGACGCCTCGGCCAGCGGCGGTTTCTCCGTCATGAACTCGCACCGCTCACAGTTCGACTTCGACTGTGGCGCCAACGGCTGCAAAGGGAGCCACCGCGGATCGTCGGCGCCGACGACCACCAATCAGAGCGCGCAGATTCAGGGGCAGGTGCAGGTGAAGCCCGGGATATTCACTGCGCTACAGCTGAGCTTCGATTACAACATCCTCCAGGGCCGCGCGGGGCCCGAACCGTACTTGCTAGGCATCGGCAGCGGCTGCGGTACCGCCTCGGCGACCCAGACTGCCGGATCCTCGTCGATGCAGTCCAACCACGCGCTGGTCGCTGACGTCGATTGGGGCCTCATGCTGCGCGCCGAGGCACTCGCCGGCGGGCAACGTATTGGGAATCGCTGGGAGTACAACGGCATCATGCGCGACACGCATCTCTGGTTCCGCGACCTCGCGCCTGGCGGATCATCTGCGCTAATGCCGTCTCTCACGGGTCCCACCCAACTCACCTCCGCGCAGCCAGCCGCTGTCAAGGTCAGCATGCCTGCGTGTTATCCCTACAGCGACAAAGTGCAGTATCGCCTAACGTGGGACGGCGGCGCGACGTTCACGGCGCCTGCGAACGCGTGCACCTGGGCGCCTGGAGGCGGCAGCGGCACGTGCCGCTTTGATCCAAAGAAAGAGCTGCCGTTGAACGTCACGTGGCCGAGTGCTGGCGCATTCAACCTCTCGGTGCAGCTCGTGGAGGACGACCACAACCGTCGCTTCACACCGACGCCATCGGCCACGCACAGGGTCACCGTCGCCACGGCGAGCGGTACATCGCCGTGACGTCACCCGTTAGGCCTCGCCCGATGCGGCGCCTGCTGGCACTGCTCGCCGTCGCACTACCCGCGGTTCTCGCGGCCACGACTTCACGTCGTGCCGCCACGGGGGCGAATGCCGCGTGGAAGATTAACACGCACCTCTTCGCGGCAAACGTAGCACTCGCCGATGCCATCACGGACGGCATGGTGACCATTCCGCCATTCGGCGAATTCCCCGTCAATCCGACGCTGGTTCGCGCTCTGCGCGACGCCCCTGCCGCGTATCGCGCCGGCGTCATTGGCCCCGACTTGTTTCCGGACATGTACGTGGGCGGCTGGCTCATCCATTCGGACTTATCGAAGACTGAGGGATGGACAGCGGACGATTGGCTCCGCCGCGTATGGAGCAAAGCGCTGGCGTGGCCTAACGGTAATGAACGCAGCAAGGTGCTTGCGTTCGGCTATGGATTCCTGACGCACGGCGCTGGCGACATTTTCGCGCACACGTGGGTCAATGAAAAGGCGGACGGTGCGTGGGTCTCGTTTACCGGGAAGGATCGCAGTACCGCTTTCAAGCACATCGTGCTCGAGGGCTTTGTTGGCGAACACACGCCGCCAACCGACTTGAGCATCGACGTCTGGCCGCGCTTCGTGGCTAACGAACTGATAAAGGACGAAATCGTTAGGCGCCACAGCGGCATCGCCAAACACTATCGCACCTTTCTCTCGATAGCGGACGGCTTGCCGAAAGCGATCGCGCGCGCCAAAAACCAGATGAACAACAACGTGGATAATGACGCGCCGTATTGGGTCAAATGCGCCGTTAACCCCGTGCCGTGCGCGCGGAAAGAACACGCCGAGACGTGGCTGCTCGATATCAACCGTGGCTTCCGTGCCATCGTCGACAGCAGCGAGAGCCTCGGCGAGATGTTGATGGATGGGTCCTCTCTGGACGGCGTCGGCGCCATGACGGGGTGGGCGACCGAATGGGTGCCCAAAATGTTCGGCGCCCACGCGTTAGGCGAAGGAACGGCAGCACTCAGTGAGTTCATGCAGTGGGCGGGTGACCTCGTACCAATCAGCGAGATCATCAAGGCCGAGGTGGAGCGCTTCGTGCGCGATTCCTTCCCGGAGGTCTGGCGTTTGTATCAGGCCGCGCAGAGCCCGTCCACGTACATGGAACAGCCCGGGCTGTTTCCCCCAGGAACGAAAGACAAAGTGCGCAGCGAGATGGGCGTTCGGGCCGGCCAGTCACGCTTCGATTGGCGCGCTTTTGCGCCCATCTACAACTCCATCATTCTGTCGAAGCTCATCTTGCTCGACGCCAATGCATTGAACGAACTGCTGCGACGAGCTGGGGTGAGCAGCGCGCTCTTCCCCGTAGCGCCGACGACAAACGTTATGCTCGGCGTCTTCAAGTCCATGACGCAGAGTTACCAGTGGGTTGGTGACAGCGTAGACGCCGATACAGGAGCGGCGGCGACGAAGTTCGGGATCTGCGGTCCGGAGACGGGAAAGCCGCTGCCAAGCCACACAGTCTGCGGTGTAGAGCAGCGCGGCTATAGAGGGCGCCTATCGCCGAATCAGACCCTGCGCACGCCTGGAGGTTTCGTGCTCTGGGGTCACCCCGACGCACGTGAGAAAGTCTTTCGCGTGATCTTCAAGGGCTTTGGAGCGGGGCCCGGGTCAACCGATCGGCAGATCGTGGCGTATGGGCCGCCGGCGAGCGCGGGGTTACGCGAGATGCGACGAGCCCTGCGATCCGCGGGCGATCAGACCGAATATATGCGCGACGTGGTCACTCTCATGCAGGACAAGGTCGCCGGCGTGTTACGAGCGCCGCCTAACGCGACTGCTGGCGGCGGCCGCGCCCGCCCATCTATTACCTCTGCGCCCACCGCAGTCGCTGATTGGGGGACGCGCTGCTGCGGCGCCGACATCGCGCGCCTCCGGACGGCGCTGGCAGCGCTCGACAACACGAGCCAGCGCCTAACGAATGCATCGGCGTTGCAGCAGCTTGGGCGGCGGTCGAGCGCGACGCAACTCCCTACCCGTACTGCCCAGATACGGAGCGCACTGGACGCCTTCGCGATGACGCGGGATGCCTCGACCGCGTCCACCGCGCTCGCGGCCATATCGCGACAGATCGAGTCACTCGCAGCAGTCGTCGCGGGGACTCAATAGATGCCTAACACACTCTCCTCTCAGACGGTGAGAACCTTCGACATGCATGCACAACCGCTCTTTCACCCGCGTACGCTGTGCGCTCTCCTCGTCCTCGTCGGCTCGACGCTCGGCGCGCAAACGCGACCCAGTTCAACGCAGCCGCAGTTCAAGGGGATCCTCGAACCGGTGAGCTATACCGAGGATCTCGACCTCACGCACGTCTATTTCGTCAATGCCGACGTAGGCTGGGTCAGTGGGAAAAGCGGGACCATTCTGCGCACGCTCGATGCCGGCAAAACGTGGGAGGCGCAGTTAGGCGGCGATCCCGAGGACAAGTCAGCTCCCGTCCGCGAGCTGCATTTCCTCGACGAGCGACGCGGCTGGGCCATCCAGGGCGAGGGAGTCGACCCCTACAAGACGCTTCACACGCGTGATGGCGAAAGCTGGGAGGAAATAGGAACCGCGCCCCACGGCGCAGGCAACATGGTGTTCACCTCGCCTTCGACAGGCTACCTCGCTGGTAACCCCGGCATGGCCGTCAACGGCTCCAACGTCATGTACCGCACGACCGACGGCGGCCGAAACTGGAAGCCGGTCTGGACGTGTCAGGCGAAAGTGGCCCTCGGCGGCCTAACGCAAAACTTCGGTTGTGTGATCGGGCAGATCCGCTTCCCGACACCCGAGGTTGGGTACGCGGTGGCGCGCCGTGCATCGTGCGTCGGCTGCGGCGCACCGTCCCTGCTCGCCAAGACCACCGATGGCGGCGAAACGTGGGCGATCATGACTGGTCCCGGCGTGCTCGAAACGGATGCCGTCGCCGCGATTTTCTTTTTAGACGAACAGACCGGCTTTGCGCGCCTCGACAGCAAGAAACTGCACATGACGACCGACGGTGGCGCGACATGGCGCGGCATTGTGGCGTCGCCTGGCGAGTCGATTCAGTTCGCCGATCCATCGGTCGGCTGGGGAATCGAGTTAGACAGAACGGATCTGCGTTTGTCATACACGACCGATGGCGGAAAACGTTGGACCAGTCGCGAACTCAAGCTCCCCGCCACCATACGCGCGTTTTCGCTGCCGCGCCGCGACCGAGCTTACATCGTCGGTGAAAGCGGGATGGTCTTCCGCTACAGCGTCGTTCCCGCGTCACAGCCGTTAGGCGCCAACGACAAGCCGGTGCCTGCGATGCCCGGTTTTGAATCCCCACTCGACGAGCAGATCGCGCAGCTCGAGCAGGTCGTCGAGCAAATCGGCTCTGAGCTATCTGCGGTGAAGGGAGACAGCTCGGCGGGAGCCGGCGACGCATCTGCCGGCGGCAGCGACTCGATGTTCGTGGCAGACGAACCATTTGATGCACCGCTCCCGGAAC
>JBFMFA010000071.1:0-9752 GCA_040753195.1 Gemmatimonadota bacterium
GGTCACCACAGGAGGGCCGGACGGCGCCCGAGCAGCGCACCGGGCCGCCGCAAAACATTTCAGTATGCCTCACACCGACCTTCAGTACGCCAAACGCGTCTCCGTGCCGCTCTATCCTCCGCCGCCGCCTCCCCCCGTCGCGGCGCGCGACGCCAACAACTGATTGACGCGCTTCGGGTCGGCGCGCCCCTTGGACTCTTTCATAACGAGTCCCACCAGGACGCCTAACAACTTCTGCTCGCCAGCCACGAGCCGCGCCGTTTCAGCGGGGTGTGCGAGCCAGACGGCATCGATCCAGCTCGTCAGCGCGCTGTCGTCACTCACCTGCAGAAGCCCTTCACGCGTTGCGATGGTGGCGGCGTTCTCCCCTGTCGCGCGCATCGTGGCGAAGACCTGCTTTGCTGCATTGCGACTGAGTTTGCCGTCGCGCACCATATCGAGCAAACCCGCCAGATCACGCGGCGACACGCGGAATGACGTGATGTCCGTCTGGTCGTGATTCAGCGCGGCGAGGACGTCTCCAACTACCCAACTCGCAGCCGCCTTTCCGTCACGATGCGCGGTAGCGACGGCCTCGAAATACTCCGCCAGCGCGGGATCGGCCGTTAAGACGTCGGCATCCTGCGGACCTAACGCGTAAGCAGCACGCAACCGCTCGCGTTTGGCGCCCGGCAGCTCGGGGATTGCTGCCGCGATCTCCGCGATCCACGCGTCGGTGAGCACCAATGGTGGAAGGTCCGGATCGGGGAAATAGCGATAGTCGTGGCTCTCTTCCTTACTTCGCGCGGGCCGAATCTCCGCGCGATTCGCGTCCCAAAGCATCGTCTGCTGAATGACGCGCTCCCCGCGGTCGAGCAGCGCGCATTGCCGCGCGAATTCCGCGTCCAGCGCCCGTTCGACGGCCGAGAAGGAATTCATGTTCTTGATCTCGGTCTTCGTTCCAAAGGTGGAGGAACCTGCCGGGCGCGCGCTGACATTCGCGTCGACGCGCAGACTCCCTTCTTCCATGTTCGCGTCGCTGACCTCGAGATACTCGAGGATGAGCTTCAGTTCGCGCAGGTAGTCTCGCGCCTCGGGAGCGGAGCGGATGTCGGGCTCGCTCACGATCTCGATCAGCGGAATACCAGCTCGGTTGAGATCGATGGCGCTGACATTCGGATACCGATCATGGACGGACTTCCCCGCGTCTTCCTCCATGTGCACGCGCGTGATCGCCACGCTGCGCAGCTCGCGCGCGGCTCCAGTAGCAAATGCAAGCCTGCCTTGCGTCGCGATCGGTTGGTCGAACTGCGAGATCTGATAACCTTTGGGCAGGTCCGGATAGAAGTAGTGCTTGCGAGCGAAGATGGAGCGCGCGTGCAGCGTGCAGGCCAGGGCAAGCGCGGCACGGGCCGCGAGCTCGACAGCGCGCCTGTTCAGAACGGGAAGCGCACCGGGAAGGCCGAGGCAGACCGGACAGGTATTGGAATTGGGCGCTGCGCCAAAATCCGTCGCGCATCCGCAGAAGATCTTGGTTTTCGTGAGCAGCTGGACGTGCACCTCCAGTCCCACGACCATCTCGTACGGCACTCCGGTCATCGCAGGGCGTCTCCGCCTAACGTACGTTCCAGCGCATATGCCGCTGCCAGCATGCGCCGTTCGCCGAAGTGCGGACCGAGCAGCTGCCCGCCGATTGGGAGTCCGTCGATGCGACCGATCGGAAGCGAGATCGCCGGAACGCCGGCGAGATTCGCCGTCACCGTGAAGATGTCGTTCAGGTACATCTCGTACGGATCAGCGGTCTTTGCGCCTAACGGAAAGGCCGGCGATGGCGTCGTCGGAGTGAAGAGGACGTCGACACCGTCGGCGAAGACCGCGCGAATCTCGGCAGCAATGACGGCGCGCACTTCCATGGCCTTGCGGTAATACGCGTCGTAATAGCCAGCCGACAGGACGTACGTGCCAAGTAAGACACGCCGCGTGACTTCGGGGCCGAAGCCGCCGGATCGTGTGGCCTCGTACATCGCACCGAGGCCGTCGGCGGTTATTCGGGCCCCGTAGCGCACCCCGTCGTAGCGGGCAAGGTTCGAGGACGCCTCGGCCGGCGCAATGATATAGTAGACGGGAATCGCGTAGTCGGTGCTCGGGAGCGACACCTCACGCACGACGGCACCTAACGAGCGCAGCGCGCTGAGCGCGCGGTCGCAACGCTCGCGAATGTCCGGCGCCAGCGACTTCGGGAAATACTCCCGCGGAAAACCGATCACCATGCCGCGAAGCGAGTCCGCGGTCGCTGCGCGATAGTCATCCAGAGGAATGTCGACGGACGTTGCGTCGCGCGGATCGTGCCCCGCGATGGCCTGCAACCCAAGCGCGGCGTCGTCGACGTTCCTTGCGAGAACGCCGATCTGATCGAACGATGACGCGAACGCAACCAGCCCGAAACGGCTGACGCGTCCGTACGTGGGCTTGAGTCCCACAACGCCACAAAAGGACGCCGGCTGTCTGACGGAACCGCCCGTGTCCGAGCCTAACGCGATGCGCACCGCTCCGGCCGCGACGACGGCCGCGGATCCGCCTGACGAGCCGCCAGGGACGCGCGCGGGATCGATCGGGTTGCGCGTCGGGCCGTACGCCGAGTGCTCGGTCGATGAACCCATCGCGAACTCATCGCAATTGGTTTTAGCGACGATAACCGCTCCCGCGTGTTTTAGACGCGCAACGGCGGTGGCCTCGTAGGGTGAGCGATACCCGTCGAGCACGCGCGAGGCGCACGTCGTCGGTAGGCCAAGCGTCGCGATATTGTCCTTCACCATCACCGGCACGCCGGCCAGTGCGCCTAACGCTTTGGCGGCGTCGACGTCAGCCGCGGCGCTCAGCGCCGCGGCGCGATCCTCCCAAAGGACCGCATTGAGCCCGTCGCGGCCGACGCGGGCGGCGTCTCCACGGGCGTACGCGTCGGCCACTGCCTCGCGCGCCGTCAGCGTTCCGGCACGCACGCGCTCGGCGATGGCAGCGGCCGATACATCGGCGGTCGCCGTCACCCCTCGTCCTCGTGCGTCGCCAACCGGGGCACGAGGAAGAATCCATCGCGCATCTCCGGCGCAAACCGCTCGCGCGGGATGGCGAGCGGCGTAGAAGTCCCTGGCTCGTCCGCGCGCAGGAGCATGGCTGCGAGTCGCTCGGCCACGAATGCCGGCTGCCGCGACGTGTCGACGCCGGCGAGAACGTCCATATGCGCAAGGATGCCGTTCAGTTCCTGGACGAGCTGCTGCAGCTTGGCCTGGTCGAGACCGAGACGAGCGAGTGCGGCGACGTGCCTAACGTCTTTGTCGCTGACCTCGTGCGCCATCAGGCCAGCCCTCGTTCCAGACCCGCAAAGGCGATGACGAGGCGTTTGCGACCGATCGCGGCGTCGTCGAAGTCCACGATGACCTTCGCCTCGCGACCGACGCCGGCCAGTTCCGCGATCGTCCCGCTGCCGAAGCGCGGGTGCCGCACGCGTTCGCCGGCGTAGAACGCCGGGACATCCTGCGATTCCTCACTGGGGGCGCTGGCGGTGCTGCGCACGAAGGTGCGGCGTTCGACAGGTTTGCCGGGACGCCGCGCAGACGGCGTTAGGCGCTGCACGTACGAATGGGGCTCGACAGGGTCGTCGGAAAAGGCGCCGAATCTCCCGCTCGCTCGCAGCCGCACCGTGGCGCTCGCATCGATCAACTCACGCGGCAACTCGGCGAGAAAGCTCGATGGGAGTGAAGGCATCTGCTCTCCGTTGCGGCGCCGGCTGCGCGCGTGCGTGAGCACGAGCGTCTCTTCGGCGCGGGTGATCCCTACATAAAAGAGGCGCCGTTCTTCTTCGAGCTGCGTCGGGTTATCGCGGGCCCGCATGATCGGGAAGAGCCCTTCCTCCAACCCCGAGATAAAGACGCTGCGGAACTCCAGGCCTTTCGCGTTATGCAGGGTCATCAGGGTCACCGCGTCGGCGTTCGGATCGAGCACGTCGATGCCGGCGATGAGCGTGGTGCGCTGCAGATAGTGCTCCAGTGGTGTGAGGCCCACCTCCCCGCCCTCTTCCACCACAAACTCGGCCGCCCCCTCGATCAGCGCGGCCACGTTTTCGAGGCGATCTTCGCCCTCGGGCCCTTCTGCGCGCAACGCGGCGTCGTAGCCGATCGCCACGATCAAACTGCGCAACAGCTCGACCACTGACGCTTCGCGCGACAGCTCGCGCAACCGGCCGATCATCGCGGCGAAGTCTGCCAGCGGTCCGCGCGCCCCACCGCGTAACGACGCCGTCAGGATCGGATTCGAAGCTGCCTCGAGCAGCGAGACTCCGACACTCGCCGCCGCCACGCCTAACGCCTCGATCGTCGTGTCGCCGAGTCCCCGGCGTGGCACCGCGACGGCACGGCGGAATGCCTCGTCATCGCGCGGATTGGCGATCAACTTGAGATAGGCGAGCAGATCGCGGATCTCGCGCCGGTCGTAAAAACGGACCGCGCCGATCAGACGATACGGAATGTTGCGACGCCGCAGTGATTCTTCGAGTGAGCGGGATTGCGCGTTGGTTCGATAGAGAACGGCAATCTGGCGGTACGGAACCGCCTGATTCGAGTAACGCAGCTTCTCGATTTCAGTCGCTATGTAGTCGGCCTCATCGCGATCGTCGAGAGACGCCAGCAACGCTGGTCGTGCGCCACGCGGCCGGCTTGCACGCAGCGTTTTCCCCAACCGCTCGCTGTTCGGAGCGATCGCCGCGTTCGCGAGTCGCAGGATCTCCGGCGTGGAGCGGTAGTTCATCTCCAGCCGGATGACGCGCGCGTTCGAGAAGTCGCGCTCGAAGTCGAGGATGTTGCGGATGTCGGCCCCTCGCCAGCCGTAGATCGACTGATCGTCATCGCCTACGACGGTCACGTTGCGGTGCTCGCTGCCTAACAATGATATGAAGCGATACTGCGCGCGATTCGTGTCCTGGTACTCGTCGACCAGAATGTGCCGGAAGCGCTGTTGGTACTTCGTGCGCAGTTCCTGGTGCTGCTCGAGGATTTTGACGGGCAGCGTGAGCAGATCATCGAAGGTTGCTGCGTTGTTCTGCTGCAGCGCTGGTTCCAGCGCGCTGTAGACCTTGGCTGTCGCCTTCGAAAACGCATCGCGCGCCAGAGCCGCGAATTCACTCTCCGAGATCAGCCTGTTCTTCGCGTCAGAAATCACCGCCGCAATGGCCTGCGGCGCGAACTCTTTGGCCGAGACGTTGACCCGCTCCATCACGCGTTTGATCAACGCGATCGTGTCGTCTTCGTCGTAGATCGTGTACGACTTTGTGCGCGCGACGAGCTCCGGGTGCATGCGCAACAGACGCGCGCCGATCGAATGGAAGGTGCCGCTCCACATACCTTTCGGCTCACCACCGAGCAGCTTGGCGATGCGCTGTCGCATTTCGCCGGCCGCTTTATTGGTGAACGTGACGGCCAGGATGGATCCCGGATGCACGCCATGTTCCTTCACGAGGTGCGCGATGCGCATCGTCAGCACACGCGTTTTGCCGGAACCAGCGCCAGCGAGGACGAGCAACGGCCCTTCGCCGTGGACCACCGCTTCGCGTTGCGCTTCGTTCAGGTTGGCGAGGTAATCTCGCGTCGTCGATTCGTTACTGCTCACGCTGGAAAATTAATCTCGAACGTCGCTCCGCGTTCTGTCGGCAGAAGTTCCAGCGTGCCGGAGTGCGTATCGCGCACGATGCGTCGCGCGAGCGCCAAACCAATGCCCCACCCCTGCTCTTTCGTCGAGAATCCTGCATCGAAGATGTGCGCGCGGTGTTCCCGCGCCACGCCGGGCCCGTCGTCAGCAATCCGCACGCGGATCTCTTCTGGGTGACGTACCGCGGTAACGGTGATAGTCCCGCCGCGGCCAGCAAGCGCATCGATCGCGTTTTTGATGATCGCTTCGATGGCCCACTCGATGAGCACGGCGTCGCCACTCATCGTCAGGGGTTCAGCGTCCCATTGCGTTTCGATACGCACGCTGTGCGCGAGCGTCGGCACACGCGCTCGGAAATATGTTGTGACGCGCTCGAGCAGTTCGGTCAGGTTGATTGGGTCGCGCTGTGGCGGGCGACCGATGCGTTCGAAACGATGCGCCACGTTGCGCAATCGATCGAGATCTCCCGCCATGTGCTGGAGCGCGCGTTGCGTCAGTTCGTCGCCGTTGGCGGTTTTGTCGCGCAGGATATCGATCCAGCCATCGAGGCTCGACAGCGGCGTGCCCAGTTGATGCGCCGATTCGCGCGCCATGCCGGCCCACACCTGTTCGCGCTCCGCACGGCCGCGCACTCGTAAGGCATATGCGCCAAGCCCCAGCATGAGCAGCAAGAGCGCTGCTTGCAGCCCCGGGATCACACGCAGACCGGCAACCAGCGGCGTGTCCCCGAAATGGACGGTCCCGGCGTCCTTTTCTACCACGGGTTCGTTTTCGCGATCGAGTCGCGCGATCCACTCGGTCACACGCGGATCGTCGGGCCGATCGAACGGCAGGTTTGCGACAGCGGTGGCCTTGCCGGACGGATCGGTCAAAATCAGCGGCAGACCGGCGTCGCGAATGTGCTCCGCCAGATCGAAGAGCGCAGCCGTCGGATCTGCGGCGGTATCGCTGAGGGCTCGATAGATCTGCGCGTACATCTGCCCGGTGCGCGACGCTTCGGCCTGGAGCTGCCTAACGACTCGTTGCGTGTAGACGACATACGAGCCGAGCAGCACAAGGACCGCGACGCTGACCAGGACGAGCGCGCCGCGGCGCATCGGCTAAACCAGCCGGTCGCTACCTATCGCGCCGCGTAGCGGTTCGGGGACGACGACGGTGCCGTCGGGCTGCTGATAGTGCTCCATGATCGCGGCGATGACACGCGGGAAGGCGAGGGCCGACCCGTTCAGCGTGTGAACGAAGCGTGGTTTTTCGCCCGCGCCGGGACGGTATCGGATGTTGGCGCGTCGCGCCTGATAATCCGTGTACGAGCTGCACGAGGAGACCTCGAGCCACTTCTGGATGCCGGGCGCCCACACCTCGAGATCGTACGTTTTGGCGTTGGAGAAACCGGTGTCGCCTGCGGCAAGGAGCACGCGGCGATACGGGAGCTCCAGCCGCTCGAGCAGCGTCTCCGCGTGTCGCGTTAGGCGCTCGTGTTCCTCCGGCGACTGCTCGGGCGTGCAGTAGCGCACGATCTCTACCTTGTCGAACTGATGCATGCGCTGCAGGCCACGCGTGTCTTTCCCCTGCGCGCCGGCTTCACGCCGGAAACACGGCGTATAGCAGACGAAACCCTTGGGAAGCCACGCCAAATCGACGATTTCTTCGCGGTAGAGGTTCGTGACTGGAACCTCGGCGGTGGGAATCAGGAAAAGCGGATCATCACGGAGCGCGTACATGTCTTCTTCGAACTTCGGAAGTTGCCCGGTGCCGATCATCGTGGCGCGGTTGACGAGCACGGGGGACCAGATCTCCTCGTACCCGTGCTCGCGCACGTGCGTGTCGACGAAGTAGTTCATCAAGGAGCGCACGAGGCGTGCGCCGAGGCCGCGGAAGAACGTGAACCCGGATCCACTGACCTTCGCGCCGCGCATCAGGTCGACGATGCCTAACGCTTCTCCGATCTCCCAGTGCGGCCTTACGCCGTCGCTCGCGCGAGTTGTGCCCCACGTTTTCACCAGCGTGTTGCAGCTTTCGTCGCCGGCGGGCACATCGTCCAGCACGAAGTTGGGGAGCTCCATCAACAGCTCGTTAAGCCGTGTCTCCGCGGCGGCCAACTCGCTCTCCAGCTCCGTGATTGCGTCGCCTAACGCGCGCCCGCTGGCGATGAGCCCCGTGACGTCTTCACCGGCCTTCTTGCGCCGCGCGACTTCCTGGCTGTTCGCGTTGCGCGCAGCCTTTTTTTCTTCAACCGCCTGAATGGCCGCGCGGCGACGCTGATCGAGCTGGGCACCTTCGTCGAGACTCGCGGCGTACACATCCAGCTTGTTGCGCCGTCGCAGGTTTTCGCGAAGCGCGTCGACTTGCTCGCGAAAGACGCGCAGGTCGTGCATAAAGTTAGTCCTTGGGAATCCCCGGCTTGAACGAACGGAATCCGCAATTCGGGTCGTGAACCGTGCGCAGACGCAGCCGTCGCTCAGTCGGGATAACGCTGTCGATCGCGATTTTAGTGTACAGCGTAGGCGAGAACGAAAACGCGCACAGTGACGCCTGAACTTCGATGACGAGCGTCTCACCTGCCCGCGCCGTGGTTACCGAATCGTAGTTGTAGCCGGAGCCTGGAGCGCGAGTCAGCTGATCGAACGTGCTGCTCGAACGCTGAATGCCGACTCGATGCGTCTCCTGCAGAATGCCGCCAATCACACGGAATGGAACGACAAGCCGTACTGGGTACGCCGTCACCGTGCCATTGGCTGCGACGTCAAACGCGACGTCAAACGCGATGTTGTCGACCAGGCGAACCGCAATGCGGTCGGTGGTGCTGAGACCAACCGGCGAGGACGGCGCAGTTCCGCTCAGTGCGAAGACTGTAAACGTGTCCGTGAGCGTCCCGATTCCCGCTTCGAGACCGGTCGGATCGTCGCACGCAGTGACGCCGGCTGTCGCCGACGCGGCAATCAATAACACGAGCGCGCGCTGACGCGCGCGCAACAGGGTCGCAAGGTTCATAAGTCTCCGGCGTATCGTATTGCGTAAGACATGAGACATCAAGCGTTTGCTCGCTTGACAGGGTTTTCGGCCCCGTTATGCTTGGGTCACCGGATGTCCCACTCGCCCACACTTAAACAACTCGTCGAAGCCATCGTTCAACACG
Organism: Gemmatimonadota bacterium; assembly: GCA_040753195.1. Taxonomy (GTDB): domain Bacteria; phylum Gemmatimonadota; class Gemmatimonadetes; order Gemmatimonadales; family Gemmatimonadaceae; genus DASYRX01. Next base: position 8,813 of record JBFMFA010000071.1, read on the forward strand.
AAGGCGTCGAAGCTGTCCTGGTGATCGGTCGTGATGGTCTACTTGTCGATGGCAGATCCGGTTCCTCAGCCGTTGATCTCGACGCCTTGGCGGCGCATCTGCCGCGCGTGCTAAATGCAGCTGCTGCGCTTGGCGGAGCCGCTGGCCGGTCCGGCCACGATGGCCGCGGCGAATTGATCAGCACTGTGATGGAGTTCGAAGAAGGCCTCGCGCTTGCAGCCGTGCTTTCGAGCGATGCGTCACTTCTCGTCTTGTTGGGTCGCGGCGCGAACGCCGGGCCGCTGCTGTACGATCTGCGCCGATTCCGAGGCCGGATCGCGAGCATCATCTAGTCTTTTCCGGGCGGCAGCGTGACGAGGACGCATCACATACTTGTCGCCGATGACGAACCGCACATTGGGCGCATCATCAAAATGAAGTTGGAGCAGGGTCCGTTCGATGTGACCCTCGCGTTCGACGGCAAGGAGGCGCTCGAAATTCTTGAGCGCGCCGATGCGATCGACGTGGTGCTTCTCGATCTGATGATGCCGTATCACTCCGGGCTCGACGTCCTGGCGCATATCCGATCGTCACCGCGCCTCAAGAATGTGCCCTGTCTGGTGCTCACGGCGGCCGGGCAGGAAACCCAGTATCAGAAGGCGATGGAGTTAGGCGCCACGGATTTTCTCACCAAGCCGTTTAGCCCCAAGCGACTTTACAGCCGGGTCGCCGAATTGGTCGGCGAAGAGGCGGCGCCGAGCGTTGAGGAAGCGCAGTGACGCGCTGGGGGGTCGTGCTGGCTGGCGGGACTGGCTCACGCTTTTGGCCGCTCAGCACGCCAGCTCGGCCCAAACAGCTGCTGGCCCTCATCGACCGTCGCCCGCTGATCGTGAACACCGTCGAGCGCCTGCTGCCGATCGTCACGCCCGATCACATCCTCATCCTCACGAATGAGTCGCTC
>JBFMFA010000072.1:0-9660 GCA_040753195.1 Gemmatimonadota bacterium
GACGCGCTGAACGAGCAGTATCGCATCTTTCGGGTCGACAGCTCGGGCGCTGGGGCGCGTAGCCGGACTCTAGGCGTGTTCACAAACGTGGTGCACGCGGCCGCGGAGGTGGAGCGGCCGATGCGGGTGGGAATCACGGCGAATGCGCAGGCAGGCCGGCAATACTATCGCGCGGTATTGAACGTTACGACGTTATCGAACAACGATCTGGACGAGATGGAGCGCTGGCTACGCGGCGAGCTGCGGCCGGCGGTGCGCGGCGAGAGAAATCCGGGAACGGCGATCGGTCGCGGCGTTAGGCGGGTTCTGGTGCGCTTGCTGGGCGAAGTGCGCAATCTCGAGGCACGCACTCCGGCGTTCAGTCCTTAGAAAGCACTAGTCGCTGTGGGGGAGTCGTCTGATTCGTGCGCGATTCCGCGCGCGCTTGCCCCAAGAGCGGATGAAACGACCCGGCGTGCGCATCAAATCGGGCGTTCAACGCAGCCCGCTCGACGCCGCCCGGAAGAGAAAAAACGGGACAAACTGCCTCAGAGTCGGGTCGCTCGGTTCGGCAGAGCGAGGAAGGCAGGTGTCCCCGGAGGCGAGTGCGCCACCGCATTTGCCGCGGCAGCGGCATATCATGGTCGCGCCGTCCTCGCCGCAGGGGATACCTGCCTTTCGAGCCGTCTCGGAACTGCAGCGAACGCCTAACGGGCGTTGCTAGCCGTGCCTGCGATGATGCGCGGCGTGTTGCCGCTGCTCCAGCAGCTCAATCTGATGCAGCACGTCGGCGCCGTAGAAGTAGCGAATGTATTTGGCCTGAGCCGGCGTGAGCCGCCGTACCGCCCAGCTCAAATGCACGAAGTGCGGCTCCACGGGCGCAGCCAGCGGGTGCATCCCGATTTCCGACGGGAGATGATTCGACTTGCGCGTATTGCACGCGCTGCACGCCGTGACGACGTTCGTCCAGTCGTTCGTCCCGCCGCGGGACAGCGGCACCAGATGATCTCGCGTCAACGACTCGCGCGGCTTCAGTTCGTGCTGAGCGCGCCCGCAGAACTGACAGCGGTAGCGATCGCGCGCGAAGAGGAATGTGTTCGTCACCTGCCGGCGGAACCGCCTCGGCACGTGGATAAACTTCGTTAGGCGAATCACCGCCGGCCGCGGAATCGCCAGTCGCTCCGACCGCACGGGTCGCGCTTTGTCCGCCTCGACGATCTCCGCCTTGCCGTCGATGATCAATCGCAGGGCGCGCTTCAACGGAACCATGGTCAGTGGCTCGAACGAAGCGTTCAACGCGAGGCAGCCGACGATCACGAGACCAGAACCCTCCACGGCGTGTAGCCGGTACACGAACTCCCGCCCGGTGCCTTGGAGCGGGAGTTCCGAACGACGATTCCAGTGCGCATGCACCCGGGAATGCGCCACTCGTAATGCATTCTACATGAGTGCACCGACCTCAACAAGGTAACTACCCTCGCCTGCCTGACGACACGCGCCGCATGGTCATCGGCTCGTGAGCGCGGGCACCGGCACCGGGGTCAGCCATCCCTCCGGATCAGGACGACGCCCGTGAGCGACGCCGAGGTACTCTTCCTGGATCGCTCGCGTTATGGCGCCGGGCTTGCCATCGCCGACCGGAAGACGATCCACCGAGCGCACCGGCGTGACCTCAGCCGCCGTGCCGCACATAAAAATCTCATCAGCGAGGTACAGCATCTCGCGCAGCATCTGCTGCTCGCGCTCTTCCTAGCCAAGCCGCGTCGCGATCTTCATGACCGTGTCCCGCGTTATGCCTTGCAGGATGCCCGCGGCCACCGGCGACGTGTAGAGCGTCCCGTCGCGGATCAGGAAGACGTTTTCACCACTCCCCTCGGAGATGAAGCCGAAATAGTCGAGCATGATCCCCTGCGCGTACGAATCGGTCGCGGCCTCCAGCTTCGTCAGCTGTGAGTTGAGGTAGTTGCCGCCCGCCTTCGCCATCGTGGGGAAGGTGTCCGGAGCGGCGCGGCGCCAACTCGAAACGCACACGTCAATGCCATTGTCGAGCGAACCGTGCCCGTGCAGTGGACCCCAATGCCACGGGATGATGAACGTCTCGACCGGCACGCCAGTTGGGTCGAAGCCCATCTGCTCACCAGTCCTAACGACGACCGGTCGGATGTAGCACTGGCGTAACTCGTTGGAGGCCAGCGTGTCGACGGTCGCTTGCACGAGATCGTCCGCCGAATACGGGAGGTCGATCCGATAGATACGGCAGGAGTCGAGCAACCGCCGCATATGGTCCTTCAGCCGAAAGACGGCACCGCCGTTAGGCGTCTCGTATGCACGGATCCCTTCAAACACACTGGATCCGTAGTGCACCACATGCGCCATCACGTGAATGGTGCAGTCATCCCAATCGACGATCTTGCCATCTCGCCAGATGCGCTGGGTCCGTCCCGACGTACGTGCAGTCATCGTTCAATAGCCTCCGGTTGGGTCGTTCACGTACGCGGAACGACTCTGAAGTCTAATCCGCGTAGCTCCGAGGCGCGGCGTCAGCGACGAATTGCGCGAGTCGCTGTCCCGCATTTCGCGCTGTTGCCGTGTCCTCATCCAAACTTGCGACCAGGCGACCGTCCCGCACTAGCTCCGCGCCGGCCACGCACACCATGATGGCTCGGCGTCCCCCTCCTCCGAATACGAGCGACGTCACAGGGTCGTAAACCGGCTCGTCGCGCAGGGGATCGACGCGGAATGCGGTCATATCGGCTGATTTCCCAGCGTCGAGTGATCCGATTTCTCCGTGGAGTCCCAGACAGTAGGCCCCTCCCAGTGTCGCCAGCTCGAGGACGCGGTTCGCGGAAAGAGCCGGCCCGCCATTCTGACTGGCCGCAACCAGCGACGCGAGGCGCGCGTCGTCCAGGAGGTCCATGCGGTTGTTACTGGCGACGGAATCGGTGCCCAGACCTACCGGGATTTGTGCGGCCAGGAGCCTTGCGAGCGGTGCCACGCCGTGGCCCAGCTTTGCGTTGGACGCCGGGCAATGCACGACCGACGCACCGGAGGCGGCGATGCGCGCGATATCGGCGTCGTCGACCTGCACGCAATGAATGAGGAGCGCCTGGGCGGCCAGGATGCCGCGTTCCTCGAGTAGCGCGATGGGCGAGCTGGCTCGCTGCCTAACGGGAAAACCGCGCGTGCGCCAGGATTCGGCGAACGGGCCCGTCGCGCGTACCACAAAATCAACTTCGGCGCGGCTTTCGGCGATGTGCGCGGCAACCGGAAGCCCGGTTATCTCCCGAAGCTTCGCGACGTGGTCATACAGAGTATCGCTGACGGTATACGGGGCGTGTGGCGATATGCCTAACGCGACGATGGCCGAGGCGTGAGGCGTGAGGCGTCTGAGTCGGTCGCCAAGCTCGGCGATGGCGCTGGCGGATTGCGCGGGATCCGGACCAAATACTTCCTGGTAGGAAATCCCGCGTACGCCCATCTGCAGCATCGCGTGCATCGCCGCCGGCGTAGAGCTGGTATCGGCGTAGGTCGTGATACCGGCCAGCAACCCCTCGGCAATCCCGAGTCGCGCGGAAGCGCCTAACGTGGCATCATCGAGAACCTGCACGCGCGCCTGCGTGAGGCGCCACAGCCAGTCGCGAAAGCTCGCCGCCTCGAGGTATCCACGCATCACCGTGAGCTCCAGATGCGTGTGCGCGTTGACGAGGCCGGGGAGGAGATAGGCCTCGCCGAGGTCGATCGTCTCGGTCGCTGGCGGCGCCGCGTCGCGCGGACCTACGTACGCGATGCGGTCTGCCGAAACGCCAACCGCCCCGTCGCGAATCGGCGCACGCGAGACCGGCAAGACCCAACGAGCAGCGTATAGGCGGATAGGCCCGAGGCGTAAGGCGCGAGGCGCGAGCGGCGCCCGTCGCTAGTCTGGAATCTTGAAGGGGTTTTGCAGCGTGTCCTTCTTTGCTTTCTGCGTCGCAGTGGACCCAGCAGGTGCAGACTTCGACGCGGCAGCTGGAGTATCTGCTTGAGGCCTGCCGATCTGAAAGATGTCACCCAAGGTCGAACCACCAGCGCAAACGCCGCTTGCCGCGCCGATGAGCGCGTAGTCGAAATACGTCTCCATGCCGCTGCAGTCGGGTGAGATATCCACCACTTGCTGAATCACAGTTGCAGGGCGAGGCCAATCCGGCGGCTCCGGTTTGCGGGTATAGACTTCCTTCACAAACGTCGTGTACGCGGGCGCCGCGAGGATGCCGCCCTGCGCGTTCGTTTTGATCTTCTTGGGCCGGTCGAAACCCATCCACACGCCGGACACGAGGTCCGCGGTATAGCCGATGTACCAAACGTCGGTGCCGTCGTTTGTTGTGCCCGTTTTGCCACCTGACGGGACGTGAAAACCAGCGCCCCAAACGCTTCCCGCTGCCGTACCGCGCTGCACGACGTCTTTCATCATGCTGACCATGAGCCACGCTTCGCCCGGCGAAAGCACGAAGGACCTCTGTGGCGCGGGCTGCCAGATCACCTCACCCGTTGCCGTTTCCACGCGCACGATGCCGGTCGGCTGCACGTGTTCGCCGAGGTTGGCGAAGGTCGTGTAGGCGGCAACCATTTCGATGGGGTAGACGTCCGCCGAGCCGATGAAGATGGACGGATATGGCGGAATCGGAGTCGTTAGGCCCATCTGACGCGCCTGTGCGATGACGGTGCGCTCGCCTAACGACATTCCCACGTCGATCGCGCCGAGGTTGCGCGATTGCGACAACGCACGGCGCATGCTGATCGGTCCCCAGAACTTGCCGTCGAAATTCTGCGGAGTCCACGTGGTACCGTCGACCTGGGTGACCGCGATAGGCGAATCGTCGACAGCGCTCCCCGGTGAATAGCCGCGCTGAATGGCAGCCGAATACACGATAGGCTTGAACGTAGAACCCGGCTGGCGCAGCGACTGCGCCGCGCGATTGAACTTGGAGTCGTCGTAGTCGCGCCCACCGACCAGTGCGCGCACGCCGCCGGTGCGCGGGTCCATCGAGATGAAGGCGCCCTGCAGATACGGCGTCTCGCGACCCGTCTCTTCGTTTGTCGTTAGGGTCCGCGCGATGTAGTGCTCGTAACTCTCGTGCGAGAAGGGACCGTGCCGGCCGCTCTCGATGGCGCGCAGCTGATTCTCCAGGGCACGTTCAGCGGCGTGCTGCATGTCGAGATCTAGCGTCGTGTAGACCTTGAGTCCCTGCTCGTAGATCCGGTTGCCGAGTTTTTCCTCGAGCTGACGACGCACCCACTCGACGAAATACGGTGCCACATCACCCGATTCGATGCGGCGCGCAAGCCGCAATGGGTACGCGCGAGCCAGATTTGCCTGTTCGTCGCTGATGACGCCGTCGCGCCGCATCAGCTCGATGACGGTATTGCGGCGCATGATCGCGCGATCCGGATAGCGCCGCGGATTGTACCTGTTAGGCGCCTTTGGCAGTGCAGCCAGCGTCGCCGCTTCGGCGAGGTTGAGGTCGCGCACAGACTTGCCGAAGTATCGGCGCGACGCCGTTTCTACGCCGTAGGCGCCGCTGCCGAGGTTGATCTGATTGAGGTACAGCTCGAGGATCTTTTCCTTCGAGTAGCGCCATTCGATTGCGCGCGCGACGCGGATCTCGCGCAGCTTGCGGATGGGGCTTTTTTCGCGCGTGATCTGCGATGGAAAGATGTTCCGCGCGAGCTGCATGGAGATCGTCGAAAACCCCTGCCCATACGACCCGGTGCGGATGTTGTGGAGCGCGGCGCCTGGGATGCGCCACCAGTCGATGCCCGAGTGCGCATAAAAGCGCTTGTCTTCGGTGATGACGAACGCTTCGCGGACCGCGCGCGGGATTTCCTTGAGGGGGACGAGCGTGCGCCGTTCGAGGCCGACCTCCGCAATGAAACGACCGTCGATCGCATAAAGCGTCGACGTTTGCGTCGGCTGAAACGCTTCGAGGGCCGCGAGGTCCGGGCACTGCGACCCGGCGCAGATGCGAGTCCACGTCGCCGCGAACAGACCGATGCCAAAGGCACCGAGGAATGTGCCGGCGATGGTTAATCGACGCGCCAGAACGGGGTTGCGCCTCCGAAACCGCTGGATGGCTTGCCAGGGGTGCGGGCGCTCAGCCCAGAGGCGTGTCAGGACGATCGGGACACCGAGGCGCATCTATGAGTACGAACCTACAGAGGGCGTTTGGAGGCGGCAACGCGCGAGGTGCCTCGCCGGTCTATTTTGAGGGCCATGCAAGCCAAGCTGTCGTACATCGACGAACTCGAATGGCGGGGACTGCTCTTCCAGATGACCGAGCGAGCGCGCGAAGCGCTCGATGCGGGACCCGTGACTGGGTACTGCGGATTCGATCCCACCGCCGCGAGTCTGCATGTGGGGAATCTCGTGCAGATCATGGGCCTTGTTCACTTGCAGCGTGCTGGGCACCGTCCGGTGGCTCTCGTGGGGGGCGGCACCGGACTCATCGGTGATCCGAGTGGCCGCTCGACAGAGCGACCGCTGATCACGAAGGACGAGGTGGCGGAACACGTGGTGAATATCCGCGGGCAGCTGGAGCATTTCCTGGATTTCAGTGGTCCGCATGGGGCCCGTCTGCGAAATAACTACGACTGGTTGAGCACGTTAGGCGCGATCGACTTCATGCGCGACGTCGGGAAGCACTTCACCGTGAACTTCATGTTGGGCAAGGAGTCGGTGAAAGCGCGCCTGGAGACGGGGATTTCGTACACCGAGTTCTCCTACATGTTGCTGCAGGCGTACGATTTTCTGGAGCTGCACCGGCGTGAGGGCGTGACGTTGCAGACCGGGGGGTCGGATCAGTGGGGGAACATCGTTGCGGGGACAGAGCTCATCCGGCGCACGTTAGGCACCGAGGCACACGGCGTGACGTTGCCGCTGGTCACGACGGCGTCCGGGAAGAAATTCGGGAAGACGGAAGCCGGGGCGGTGTGGTTGGACCGTGCGCTGACGTCACCGTACAAGTTCTATCAGTTCTGGATCAACGTGGAGGACGCGGACGCGGCGCGGTATCTGCGCTTCTTCACGTTGATGGGCCGCCACGAGATCGCGGCGCTGGAAGCGGCGGTCGTCGCGCGCCCGGAGAAACGCGAAGCGCAAGAAACGCTGGCGATGGACGTCACGTCGCGGGTGCACGGCCCGGAGTCGGCCGAGCTCGCGCGGTCGGTGTCCCGATTGCTGTTTGACAAGAGCGCCGATCCGCGGGAATTGACGGTGGATGCGCTGCGCGTGCTGCGCGAGGAGATTCCATTCCGGGATCTGACGAGTGCCGCGCGACCGTCGCCTAACGAGGTTAGCGTCGTCGATTTACTGGTCGAGACCGGGCTCGTGAAGTCGAAAGGAGAAGCGCGACGTCAGATTCAGCAAGGTGCGGTGATCGTCAACGGCCGGCGCATCGGCGGTGAGGAGTTCACGCTCTCGCGCGAAGAGGCGATCCACGGCGGGTACTTTTTGGTGCGCAAAGGCGCGCGCGATCTGGCGCTCGCACAGCTATGAGTCCAAGCAGTTTGGGGCGCGGCTACCCCAGTGCAGTCAACGCAGCGTCAATCTCGTCCACCGTCTGATAGAAATGCGGCGACAGACGAATCGCCCCCTCGCGCACCGAATGCGTCACTCCAGCCCTCGTTAGGCGCTCGCTGGCGGCCACAGCATCCTGGGGGATAACCGAAACAATCCCACCGCGGCGTTCAGGCTCTGCCGGTGTCACCAGCCGCACATCCGCGCGTCCTTGCGCCCAGTCCACGATGCGGTCCGTCAGTTCACGCACGCGCTGCGCCACCGCGGACGGCCCAGCCGCGTGCAATACCTCGAGCGACGCATTGAACGCCTCGAATTCCTGATACGGCAGCGTCACCACCTCGAAGCGACGCGCATCGTCGCGCCACGTGAGGTCGTAATCGAGCATCCTCGAGAAATCGTCTGTCCCGCGCGGCGCCATCCACCCCACTTCGTGCGGCTCCAACTGCCCAATCAACTCGCGCCGCACATACACGAACCCGGCGCCCCACGGACCGAGCAGCCACTTCTGCGCGCCATTCGCGAGGATATCGATCGGCGTTGTGCGCACGTCGAGCGTGAGAGCGCCAAGGCCCTGGATCGCATCGACGACGAAGTAGATCCCGCGCGCACGACACGCCGCACCGATCCGGGTCAGATCGAGCCGCGCGCCGGACTCGAACGCCACCCAACTCACCGTCACCACCCGAACGCGCTCGTCGTCCAGCGCCGCGATGATTGCGTCCTCGTTAGGCAGCCGGTCGCAACACGGCAATTGCCGCAGCGTGACCCCGCGTCGCTTCGCCAGCGACATCCAGGGATATACGTTCGCCGGAAACTCGCGTTCCACGGACAGCACGACGTCACCGGACGCAAGCGGCAGCGCGCGCGCCGCGAGATTGATTCCGTGAGACGTGTTTGTCATCACCGCAATCTCTTCCGGCGCGGCCCCGATCAGCTTCCCCACCAGCTCGCGCGTGCGCGCGGTCACGCCGAACTGATGCTCCAGCGTTATGCGCCAGGGCTCCGCGCGGCGCAGATTCGCCTCCGCGAGCGCACGCAGGGCGCGCTGCGGCAGAGGACCGGTGGAGGCGTGATTGAGATAGATCACGCCGCGGCCGTCGACCGTCCAGGGAAACTCCTGCTGCCGGGTCTCGTCGAGGTTCATGGCTCCAGCGCGGCTGCGAGCGTCACCGGATCGCGCAGCTCCGGTGGGGTATCGGGAGGTTGGCGCCGCCAGCGCCGGTGCAGCCAGAAATACTGCTCCGGATAGCGCCTAACGAACGTCTCGAGCGTGCGCGTGTACGCGGCCACGATATCGTCGATCTCCTGTTCGCGCTCGCCGCCCCGCTGTACGGGAATCGGGCGGATATGCATCCAATATTTGCCCGACGGCTGCCGCATCGCGGCAAAGAACATCGCCGGACTCTCGAAGCGATGCGCAAAGACGGCGGCTCCGCGCGGGGTCTTCGCCGGCCGCCCAAAGAACTGCACGAACGCCGACGCTAGTCCTTTCACGCCCTGGTCGGAAACCAGCGCCACGATACGACCGTCGCGCAGGGCGCGCGGGATTGTGCGCACGGCCTCGTCGTCGTAGACGACGCGCACGCCGTAGCGTTCGCGCGTTCGCTTGAGATAGGCGTCGAAAAGTGGATTCTGCATGTGCCTGGCGATCACATCGATCTGATGACCACGCGCGGCAAAATACGCCGCCGTCAATTCCCAGCTTCCGAGGTGCCCGGTCACGGCGATCAAACCGTTGCCGGCTGTCACCGCCGCATCGAATGGCGCGAGGTCGTCGCTCCCCTCGAACCACTGCATAACGGCGCCCGCAGGGAGTCGGCTGAGCACCGCGATTTCGACCACGCTGCGGCCGAAGTGTTCGTAGGCAGCCCGCGAAACCCGGCGCACCTCGGCGAGATCGAGTCCCGGGAATGCCGCCTGTATCTGACGTTCGACGACTTTGCGGCGGATGCCTAACGGCCAGTAGACGAAGCGGCCGAGGCCCGCGCCAAACGAACGGGCGGTGTCCAGCGGGAGACGTCCGATCATTGTGACGAGGACACGCACGGCCAGCATCTCGAGCCGATGCGCCCACGTCGGCCGGCGTTCAGCGGACACGGGCTGCGCGCACAGCGCGCGTCGCAAAATCG
>JBFMFA010000073.1:0-9631 GCA_040753195.1 Gemmatimonadota bacterium
GATCGAGTGGGCCGCCAAACAACCATGGTCGACAGGAGATGTCGGGACGTTCGGCCTGTCATATCCTGGGGCGGTGCAGTGGCTCGCGGCGGTGGAATCGCCGCCGCACCTCAAGGCGATGGTGCCGGCGATGACGTTCTCGCAGCCGAACAACTTCTGGTACGCCGGCGGCCTGCCGGATCTCTCGTGGCCGGCGTGGATCTGGATGAACATCGCGCCAGACGTTAGGCAGCGCCGCAACCTGGCGGGGCCGAAGACGTACGGCGAGGCGCGCGAAGCCTGGCGTACGCTCGAGTCCGAGCTGTTGAACCGCTTGCCGATCACGACTGTTCCGGAACTGCGCAGCGTTGCTCCGTGGTATCTGGACTGGCTGAACCACCCGCCTAACGACCGATGGTGGAGCTGGGGAGATCTGCGCAGTAGGTACGGCCGGACCTCGGCTGCGGTGCTCAACATCTCCGGCTGGCATGATGAGGCCTACGGACCCGAAGGCGCGCTTACCAACCACCTTGGTCTCGTGGCCGCGCGCCGTGCCGAAAAGGATGCGCGCTCATTCCTCGTGTTAGGTCCGTGGGTGCACGGCGTCGACGCCATCGACAATCGCGCAAAAGACGCCAAATCAGGCGAGCGCTCGTTCGGCGGAGCAGGGGGGCTGGATTATGACGAGACCGTGTTGCGCTTCATGGACCGATACGTTCGCGGGCGCAACAACGGCGTCGATCGCGAGCCGCGCGTGCGCGTCTTTGTGATGGGCGAGAATGTGTGGCGAACCGGGAACGGTTGGCCATTGCCCGGCACGACGCGCCAGACATTCTCGTTAGGCCGCGTAGGTGCCGGTCGTGGTTCGCTATCGTTGCAGCCACCGCAAACGGGCGGCACCTGGTCAATCGTCTCCGACCCGCGCAAGCCGGTTGTCGACGAATATGACGCCGCGTACGGCGCGCACGACTATCGCAAACTTGCCGCGCGAGGCGACGTGATGGTCTTCGAAAGCGAGCCGCTAGCGGCCGACCTGCGCGTCGTCGGCGAGATCGAGGTTGCGCTGACGGTGAGTGTCGATGCGCCGGATGCCGACATTTACGCGCGCCTGTTCGACGTGGCCCCTGACGGCACAGCGTGGAACCTGATGAGCCCAGGACTCGAAGTGCAGCGCCTCAGCGCGCGCGTAGGCACGGGTCCTGTCAAACCTAACGAGCCAACGAAGGTGGTCCTGACCAACTTGCGCACGGGGAACCTCTTCAAACGCGGTCACCGCATTCGTGTGATTGTCATGCCCAGCTTTCACCCGCACTTCTCGCGCAACCTGCACACGGGCAAACGCGAGACAGAAAGTGCTGCCACGCGAACCGCGCGGATTACACTCCACTACGGCGCCGCCACGCCATCGACGATCACATTGCCGGTGCTGCGTTAGGCATGCGGCTGAGCACCCGCCACCGTGCCGCGAAGCTGGATGAGCGGCGCCCGAGCAAATTCCTGCGCGGCGTCGGCGTCAGATACGTAGCGTCGAACTGGCAGCTCGCGAGCGGATACATCGATGGCCGTTTCCCTTCCTTCAAACGGGTCCGGATCGATCAGGAGCCGTGTGCCGTGTAGCTGCATGGCGCATCCGGCAAAGCGCTGCGTGTCCGTCCAGCCACAGCAAAACGTCAGCGATGCCAGATCGCCGAGCCTAACGAAGGTGTAATCGCGCGTTAGGTCGTCGGATGTGGCGGTCTGGACGCGCTGCAGCATTGCGTCTCGCTCGCGTTCCATCGTTCTGAAGAACTCGGCCCAATCGCCTCGTCCGCGGAAGCGGTCGTAGACGAAGATGGCGTGGTGTGCGACGAGTGCCGCGGCCCAGGGATCCGCGGCAAGGTTCCCGACGGCGCGCGGCCAGACACCCTGGCGCATCGCGAGCGGGAGGGCCACGAAGTCGAGCAGCTCCCCGGAGTGTGCATGGACGATCGGAGCCGAATCGGGGACGGCCCACCCGTTGTCGTGTGCACCAACGGCCGTCAAAATGGATTCGCGTCGCTCGATGTCGCGCAGCGGACCCCATTGCTGCATGATGCGGCGCGCGAGGGCAGCGTGGTCGGGCTGCCGGATCAGGAGCAGCGAGCCGTTGCGCTCGCGGATGATCATGACGACGTACGGCGCAGCGTCAGAAAGTGCAGGGCGGCGAGCGCGACCGTGACGCCTAACGTGATTCCTTCGCGCATCGTCATGCGCGTGGCGAGCACCAGTGACACCGCCACGCTGAGCCAGGCCAGCGGAACGCCGGCCGGTGCGCGAAAGAGGGCCGTGGCGACGCCGTCCCGTCGCTCTTTGTGACGCAGGACCGGCAGCGCGGCGCACACGAGGCCGTAGACGAAGAGCCGCACCACCGACGAGAGCGTGATGTTCTGCAGGAGCGTGGCCTGATTGGCGAGCGCCCAGGCGATGGCGGCGAAGATGAGAATGGATATCCAGGGCGTGCGCCACACTGCATGTACGCGTCCGAAGAACCCGGGGAGGTCGCCACGCTGCGCCATGGCCATCGTTAGGCGCGGCACGGCGAGCATGTTACTGGAAAGCCATCCGTACACTGACACGAGCGCCGCGACGCTGATGGCCGCGGCACCGCCGGCGCCAAGCATAACGCGCGCCGAGGCAGCCAGCGGCCGGTTCGTGGCCGCGGGGTCGGAGAGCGTGAGCAGGACGGCGAGTTGTGCGGCGAGATATACCAGGGTGACGAGGCCGAGGCCGACGAGCAGGGCAAAGGGGGCGTCGCGCTGCGGGTCTTTCGCCTCGCCGAGCGGCATGAGCGCGGATTCAAAGCCGCCGTAGGCGAACATGAGCAGGAGAAGCATCTGAAGCCAGCTTCCCGCGCCGAGGTCCGAGGGGTTGACTCCGGCGCCGGCATGCCCCGTGAAGAGCCAGGCGACGCCTAACGCGCCGAACGCCACGAGGGAGGCGGTCTTTACGATCGCGAGGACGTTGCTCAGCCGCGCACCAGACGTGACGCCCAGCACGTTGACGACGGCGAGTAATCCGATGAAGATCGTGATAACCGTTAGGCTGCCGGCGCGCGTGCTTGCCCAGGGGACGAATTCGGCGAAATAGCTGGTGAAGAGATTCGCCTGCGCCGCGGCCGCGGTGACGCGGGAGACATACGCGAGCCAGCCGATCTGCAGTCCGGTGAAGCGTCCGAAGGCTGCTTGCGTGAAGAGATAGGCGCCGCCCGCGACACTGAAGCGTGAGGCGACTTCGGCGAAGCAGAGGATCATCGCCGCCGTCAGCAGCGCAGCCAGGCTCCACGCCGTTAGGCTCTGCCAGCCAAGGCGCGCGGCGACGGTGCCGGGCAGGATAAAGACCGCCGTGCCGATGATCGTGTTGAGGACGAGCGCCGCGAAGCTCCAACGCCCGATCGAGCGGACGAGCTCCGGAGTTGCGGTCACGCTAATCTCGGCCGACGCCGAGCGCGTCCGCGACTCGGTTGATGTAGTTGAACCAGCTGGCGATGAGCGTGATCTGCAGGATGCCGCGGTCGTCAAAGCCGACAGCGCGCAAGCGATCGTGATCCGCTGGGGAGATGCGGGTCGCGTCTTTGGAGACTTGTACCACGTAGTCGAGCATGACGCGGTCGCGTTCGCCTAACGGGGCGGTGCGATAGTCGTCGCGTAGCGTGGCGACGAGGGCATCATCCAGGGTAACCCGACGCAGAAACTCTGCGTGTGAGTCTATTCAATAGCGGCACCGGTTGGTGACGGAGACGACGGTGCAGATCATCTCGTGCTGGCGGCGCGAGAGCGGAAGATCAGGGGCCATCAGCGCGCCGAAGGCGGAGAAGGCGTGGCGCAATGCGTCGGGGATCAGACTGTGCGAGGCGACGATGCCTGACGTGCCGTCACCGGAGGGGTGCACGGGCGAGGCGTACTCGGCGGGGTATATGGCGCGCTGCGCGTCGACGGCCTCGCGGACGCGGGGGTCGTCGTTCGCGGAGATGGTTTTGATCCAGGTCATCGCAAGGATTCGTTAGTGCGCGCGAGTTTGCGGTGCGCAGTGACAAAAGCGGGAACGCAGATTACGCAGAAACTCCGCCGATGGACGCAGATAAAGACTACCCGGAAAGAGCGCTAACGCACGAGATAATTGCCGCTTTCTTCAAAGTGTACAACACGCTCGGCTATGGATTCTTGGAGAGCGTCTACCAGCGAGCGCTCGCTCACGAATTGCGAAAGCGCGGATTAAGCGTCGAATTGGAGTTCCTGTGCGAAGTTATATATGACGGCGTGGTCGTGGGTCACTTTCGTTCCGACATGGCAGTCGAGCGCAGAGTGATTGTGGAGAACAAAGCAGCAGAACGTCTTTCAGAAGCCGACCACAATCAGACGTTGAACTATGTGCGCGCGGCCAAGTTCAAAGCGGGCCTCCTGCTGCATTTCGGCCCACGCCCAGCGATTCATCGTTTCGCCAACACGCGTTCGCGTGACTAGCAGTATCCGCGTCATCTGCGGCGTTCGCGGCGGCATCTGCGTTCCCGCTTTCAGCGTGCGCAACGCGGGCTATCGCCTCGGCCACGCCACACCCTGATGCCCGCGACGCACCGACCCTACACCCTTATACACGAACTTCTGCACTCTCTTCCCCTCGTAGGTCTCCGTCGTATAAATGTTTCCCTTCGAGTCCGTCACGATGCTGTGCACCCCGAAGAACTGACTCGGCTGCCTCCCGCCCTCGCCAAAGCTCGTTAGGATTTCCAACGACTGTCTGTCGATGACGTAAATCTTCTCGTTCTTCCCGTCCGCCAAATAGATGTACCTCTGCTGCGGATCCTTCGAAAACGCGATATCCCACACCGAGCCGTCGCCACGGGTCCGCGGCGCGATCTGCTTCTCTTTCACAAACTTCCCATCCTTCTGGAACACCTGAATCCGATCGTTAGGCCTGTCGCACACGTACACCAGCCCATCATTCGTCGGCTCCGCGCAGTGCACCGGTGACCGGAACTGCGGAATCAGCGGCGCGTCCGGGTTATACGGCCCATAATTCGAATCACTCGGCGTATTCCCATAGGCTCCCCAATACCGCTTGATCGCACCGGTCGTCATGTCGATGACTGCGACCCGCTTGTTCCGATAGCCGTCCGCGAGGTACGCCTCATTTGCCTGCACGTCGAACGCGATCTTCGCTACGCGCCCAAAACTCGTCTTGCTGTTGCTGTTGTACGGTTCCTTCGCCTTGGCGATCTGCTGCAGGAACTTCCCGTCGTGCGTGAACTTCAACACATGCGTGTCGCCGGCGCCGTTCCCGCCGATCCACACGTTGTCTTTGTTGTCCAGCGTGATGCCGTGGTTCGACACGGGCCAATCGTACCCTTGGCCGGGGCCACCCCATGAATTCACGAGGTTCCCCTCGGGATCGAACTCGAGGATCGGCGGCGCTGCGCGGCAGCATTCGGCGATGGGCGGATTGGCCCCTGCGCCCGCCTCGGTCCGCTGGTTGAGGGTCGAATCCCCGCGATGGATAATGAACACATGGTCTCTGGAATCGACGCCCACGCCGATGGTCGAACCCAGGAGCCAATTGTTAGGCAAGGGTTTGGGCCAATACGGGTCGACCTCGAAGCGCGGCGCCTGTACGGCCTGCGCCTGCGTCGCGGCGTCCAGTACCGCTTGGCCAATGCCCAGAATACCGATGAGTCCCGCCAGCGCCCCGCCGAGGATGAACTTGCGCCGTCGCGTCATCGAATGCTCCTTGATGCCATGGTTCAAAAAGGCAGTCGTAGTTGCCGCTAACTAAGCAAACGGTGCGCAGTTCGTCCAGAGCCGGCTGCCGGGTGGAGCCTGACCGGTCGCGGAGCTCGCGAAATGGCTTCCTAAGGCGATGCCTAACGAGTATCGCGCTCCTCGCCGCCATGCTGGTCGTCCCCGGGTCCACCTCGCCGCTGGCGCACGAAATCCCCAGATCGGCCACAGTCCTTGCGTTCGTCAAGGCCGACGGGAATACCCTCCACGTTCTCGTGCGCGTCCCGCTCACCTCCATGCGCGACGTCACGTTCCCGACGCGTCCGCTTGGCTACCTCGACCTGCCGGGCACCACACCGCTGCTGCAGAACCTCGTCCAGCAGTGGATCGTCGACTATGTCGAGTTCTATGCGAATGACTCGCTCGTGGGGCCACCGCATATCGCGGCTACGCGCGTCTCCCTGCCGTCGGATCGCTCGTTCGCCAGCTTCGAGACCGCATTGGGCAACTTCGCGGCGCCTTCGCTGAGCCCCGACATCGATCTACCGCCGGAGCAGGCATTGCTCGACGTGTGGCTGCAATACTCGATTCCGTCGCCGAACGCGAAGTTCGCCGTGCGTCCCGCGTTCGCGCACCTCGGCCTCAGCACGAATACGGTTCTGCGTTTTGTCACGCCTAACGGGAGTGAGCGCCCGTATCAATACAGCGGCGACCCGGGTCTCGTTCGTTTGGATCCGGCGTGGTATCACGCGGCGCTCAACTTCGTACGCCTCGGCTTCACGCACATCCTCGACGGAATCGATCACCTGCTGTTCCTCCTCGGCCTCGTGATTCCGTTCCGTCGCGTCCGGCCACTCATTGCGATCATCACATCGTTTACGGTTGCGCATTCGATCACCCTCATCGCATCCGCGTTAGGCTACGCGCCGACCGCGCTCTGGTTTCCACCGCTGATCGAAGCGCTCATCGCGCTGTCGATCGTCTATATGGCGTTCGAGAACATCATCGGCGCGCGGTTTCAGCGGCGCTGGATCATTGCCTTTGCTTTTGGGCTCGTGCATGGCTTCGGTTTTTCGTTCGCATTGCGCGATTCGATGCAGTTTGCCGGCGGCCACCTGCTCACGGCACTCCTCTCGTTCAACGTTGGTGTCGAGCTGGGTCAACTGCTCGTCGTTACGGTCGCCGTACCGGCGTTGTCGCTCGTCTTCCGCAAGGTCGTGGACGAGAAGGTGGGGACCATCATCCTGTCCGCGCTCGTCGCGCATACAGCCTGGCACTGGATGACCGAGCGCTTTGGCGTGGTCCGCGAATACGAGATCGGCTGGCCCGTACTGGACCTGGCGTTCCTGGCCACCGTCCTGCGGGGTTTGATGGTTCTCCTGCTGCTCGGCGCCGCACTCTGGGGGCTGTCCATCCTGGTTAGGCGCATCACCGTGCCGAGCGGGACCGACGCGGCGATGGAGCGGTGAAGGGCGCATGCACGCCCTGGCGCGCGGGGTAGCCTCCGGGATCGCTGTCACGTTAGGCGCAGCGTGCGGTGGTGGTGATGCGTCCGGCCCGGACCACAACGATCCCTGCGGCAACGCGCCGGGGAACGGGTCTCAGGCAATCGCCGGTCCGGCGGCCCCGGGCGGTGCTGACATCGATCAGCCATTCCGCTCCCTCGCTGTGCATCCGTCCAACCCGGATGTCATCTACGTCGGTACGGAGCGAAACGGTATCGTGCGCAGCAGCGACGGCGGCCGCACGTGGGAGCGTCTGCGGACCGGCTTTCGGCACGCCAGTTTCGGTTACGCCGAAGTGTGGGATCTCGCCATCTCGCCCACGACGCCGAACTTTCTGCTCGCGGCGACCTCCGATTCACCTGGGCCCCCCACCGGTGACTACCCCAGTTCCATCGCAGGCGTGTACGCGTCGAGCGATGGCGGTGTCAACTGGTCGCGCGCCAACTGTGGCCTAACGAATGCGAGCGTCACGGCCGTCGCGTTCGACCGGCAAGGCGCCGCGCTCGTCATCGGCACGAGCGCCGGTCGAGCCACCTTTTCGGCACTCGCCGGTCAGTTCTTTCCCGGTGGAATCTGGCGCTCTACAGACGGAGCCCGGTCTTGGAGCAGTGTCAGCCCCGCGGGTGAGCGCGGCGCGCATTGGCAGTTCACTACCGGTACGGTGGGCGCTACTGCGTTCATTCTCACGTATGCGCTCGATCCCGAGAATCGCACGCAAGGTCGCGGGTTCCTGCGCAGCCAGGATGGCGGCGCGACCTGGAGCGCGCTACCTAACGCGCTCGCCGGCCGCTACATCGCGGAATTCGATGCATCAGCCGACGGGCGCGTACTCTACGCCTCGGAGCGTGAGCCCTACCAGCTGTGGCGGTCAACGGATGGTGGAACAACGTGGACAACGCTGAATGCCCCTGGCATCGAGCCGGTCGCTGTTTCGCCAGCTGACGCGCAGATCGTTCTGGTCCATGGCGGTCAGGGCGTTTATCGCAGCACAAATGGCGCAGCCAACTGGCGTCTGGTTCTGCCGACGACCGTTCGCATCGACGACTTTGAGTTCGCGCCGTCCCGACCCAGCATCGTGTATGCCGTGGCTCGCGGGTACGATGTCTACCGCAGCGACGATTCCGGAGACACTTGGAGACGCTTGGTCAACCTACGCGCTGAAGTGCTTCGTTGATGGCAGCGCTTTGAGCGGCGGCGCGATGACTACGGTGGAACCCTAACGAGCGCTTGCTGCGAGGCTAGCCAGCCTCGGCAGCCGCGCTCAGTTTGCACGATGGGGAGGATCGACCGAAACCCCTGGCCGGACACGGCGTACTGCAGCACTTACCTCGCGCTCACACCTGGGAGCCCTATGCCGAAGTTGTTGCCCCTGCCCGTGTCCTTGGCGTCGCTCGCTCTGGCAGTCGCTGTCACCACGGCTGCTGCGCAGTCCGATCGCGCCGCCCTCGTCAAGAAGCTCGACTCCCTTGCAGGCTCCGGAGTGCTGGAGAAGCGCGCCGCGGGCATCGTGGCCGCAGTAGTCCGAGGGAACGACACGCTCCTCTTCAAAGGCTACGGCAGGGCGGATGTCGAGTGGAATATCGACATGCCAATCGACGCGATGTTTGAGATCGGCTCCGTCACGAAGCAGTTCACCGCCGTCGCGCTCCTCCAACTGCGCGACGAGGGAAAGCTCTCCCTCGATGACGACATCACGAAGTGGCTCCCCGACTTCGACACGCGCGGCAACAAGGTGACGTTGCGGCGCCTCCTGGACCATACGTCGGGGATCAAGGGGATCACCGAGATGCCCGAGTTCGGCCTCCTCGTCAACAACAACCGCTTCCCGCGCGATTCTGCGTACGCGCTCATCAAGCGGTACCCCTTCGAGTTCGCCACTGGCGAAGCGCAGATCTACAATAACTCGGCGTTTTGGCTTCTGGGGCTCGTCGTGGAAAAGGCGAGTGGCGTCACGTACGAGGATTACGTGGAAAAGAAGTTGTTCGCGCCGTTAGGCATGACGCGGTCGATGTACTGCAACAGCGCCGAGAACATCGAGCGTCGCGCGCACGGGTATCAGGTGCTGAACGGGGCGATCCGGCGGGCGCCGACGAATGTTCACACGTGGCCGTTCTCTGCTGGCTCGTTATGCTCGACCGCGGGCGATCTCGTCATATGGCTCAAGGCATTGCACGGCGGCAAAGTCCTGTCGCCCAAGTCCTACGCCGAGATGACGGCCCCGTCCAAGCTCAACGACGGCACGGTCCTGCGTTATGGAATGGGGATCGCCGTCGGCAAAGACAGTCGCGGCCTGAGATTCATCGGGCACGGCGGTGGCATTGGCGGCTTCACCTCTGAAGCAACGTGGTATCCGGACGCACAGGCGGCGATCGTGGTGCTGATCAACAGCAACGGGAACATCGATCCGGGCGCCGTCGC
>JBFMFA010000074.1:0-9598 GCA_040753195.1 Gemmatimonadota bacterium
ACGCCGCGCTTCCCCAGATCCGCCGCCATCTCTTCGATAAGACGCACGGCAACCCGGGACTTGCCCCCCTCGGGAACGAGTTTCTGAAACCCGGCAAAGACGGCCATCGAAAGCGCTTCCGCCGCGCCTGACTTGAGATATTCGTCGTTCCCGCTCTCACCACGAGCGGTCATGAGTTTGAGCACGAACAGAACGTCTTTGAGGCGCTTTGGGCTCGTTAGGACCGTCCAGCCGACGTTCCACGCCACCGAAAAGAAGTGGCGCTTCAGCCCGCGCGACATGAAGTCGCCGGGTCGGTCTGTGTATGACAAAAAGCCGACCACTTTGCCGTCGTGACGACAGACGAAGCAGTCGTACAGTTTGTCCTTCAACAGTTTGCTGTAATACACATTGCGCACGAACGCAGGGCCCATCTTGGACACGACGCTGTCGGCGAGAAACTGCTCGTGCAGCGCGGAAACGGCTTCGACGTCCGCGCGGTCAAACGGGTTCATGCGGTCGATGATCGCCGGACCTGTTGGCGCCGCCGACGCTTTTGGTGGTGCCGCTGGCGCTGTCACGTGTGCGCGGCCGGCAGTTTGTCCTGACGGCGCACCTTTTTGAAGCGCTCGTTCACAAGCGTGTCCGTTACCACACGCACCTTCGTTGGGACCATGTATGGCTGCAAGCGTCCTTTGCAGTGCTCCAGGACCTTGCGCTTGAACTCGAGATCAGGCATCGGCTCACGCAACTGAGCGACGGCCACCACCACGTGGCCCAAGAGCAGATGCGGCTCTCCCGTGACCGCCACATCGATCACGTTAGGCAGCTCCGCGATGACCTTCTCCACCTCGGCCGGATACACTTTCTGTCCGCCGACGTTGATGATCTCGCTGTGGCGCCCCAGAATGCGGAGATACTCTCCGTCTTCGATGACCGCGTCGCCGGTGTCGAACCAGCCGTCGGCATCGAAGGGCGAGGGGTGATTCAGGTATCCAAGCATGGAGCACTTGGCGCGGATGCGCAGTGTCCCGTTCACGACCTTCGTCTCGTAGTCCTCGCCGCCCACTTTCACCATGAGCGACTGATTGGAGGCAGACTTGGAACGGAGGATACCCAGCTCGGATAGGCCGTACGTCTGCTGCAGCGTCACGTTAGGTAGCGCCTTGCTCACCTGCTCGAGCGTCCTCTCCGGCATGACTTCGGTGCCGTACGTGATGAGCTTCAGCGAAGACATGTCGAACTGCTCATAGGCGCGTGCCATGAGCATCAGATTCAGGAACGATGGCGACGTCGGTAGCAGCTCGGCGTGCCATTTCTCGATGGCCCGACAGACCTTCGCCACGCTGCGGTCACCAGGGGAGACGACGCAGCCGAGGTTGGCTAACGTGTAAAACAGAGTGTTGAAACCGCCGATGTGATCGAAGAGAAGAAAGCTGACCGTGCGATAGCAGTGCCGCGGCTTGCGGAACTTCTCCAGAATCGGCGGCAGCGCGTGCAGGATCGCTTTGGGCTTACCCGTAGAGCCCGAGCTGAAGAGCACGAGCCCCGGTTCCCGCGATTCGCGCAGGCGTTCGAGCAACTCGTGGTTGTTGCGGAAGTTCAGCGGCGCAATCGACGCTTCGTCGTCGCGGTCGATCTCGATCGCGAAATCCGTTTCGGCGATTTCGAGAAACTCCTTGTGCTGGTCGTGCGACTCACGCGAGAGCGGCACGACGATGCATTCGAGGTTCACAAGGGCGAGCAAACACGAAATCGAGGCAGGGGAGTAGTCACCGGCAACCGTGACGACGGAGCCCCGGGTCACGCCGGCTTTGGTCAGGCGCTCATTCCACCGCTCGTACAGCTTCAGCAGGTCGCCGTAGGTGACTTGGCGATCATTCCAGATGATGGCCGGCCGATCGCTCCCTTCGCGGAAGCGCGCGAGCTGCCAGTCGATGTGCACCACGCTCATAGCGTCAACCGTTAGGCAGCCGACGCGGCGCGCTGCTCGCCGATGAGCTCCATGACATAGTCGGCGAGTGCATCCACAGATCGGAAAGGACTCTTGGCACGCGACAATGCCTGCTCACTCACCAGCGTCAGGTTGAGGTTGTAGTCGCTCGCCAAGGTCGTTTCCAGATCCGCGATGAAGGACACGAGGCGCATGGACGTGATCGCCGCGTTCTCACCGACCAGCGGGAGGGACGGCGTCGCCGTGACCGACCCGTGTTCGTTCTGGTCGTCCAGCGTCGCCTGAAGCAACCCGGTCATCATGCCGATCAATTGCTGCCTATCCATATCAGTCCTCATCAGTCCTCAGTGATGTGTCCTCGCCTCGGAGCCCTAGGAAATGTCGTCTTCCGCGCCGACACCACCGAAGCGGAGCACGTTCTGCAGTCGCACGACCTGGCCCTTGGCATCGCGGCCTTCGAGGAAGCCTTCGTCGAACAGGCGCCTAACGACTTCGAAGGGAGTGCCCTGACCACCCTTGATGTCCTTGAGTCGATCCGTGAGGTCGTCGAAGCTGAGTGGCTTATCCGCGAGGCTCGCGAACAGCTTGCGGTGCTCCTCCGTCAACACGTACGACGTCATCGCGCGACCCTTTTCGTCGCCGAGGAATGTCTGGTGTTCGAGTTTGAACGTCGTCGGATGGACTTTGAACGACTTGATGAGGCGAACTTCTTTTCCTTTCCACTGAATCGCCTTCATGCTCTGATACTGCTTGAGCAGTTCCGTTCCCCATTTCAGGCGACGGCTCTGCAGCTCTGTCTCATCGAACTCATCGTTCACTTCGGCTGATTTGTGCTGCCAGAGCGCAGCGAGCATGGATGCCCCGTCTTCGAGCTCGCGGGTTCCTTCTGCCCCGGCATCGAGCTGCTGCCCGGTCATCGTCAGGAACCACTCTTTGCCGGCGAAACGTTGATCGTCAGCTCCCGCGATGCGACGCCCACGCCAGAACGGCGAGTCGTGACCGTTACAGGAATAGAAGCCGGCGAGGAACTTGTGATACCGCTGATACGCAGAACGGTACGACTTCTCATACCATTCGTGGACAGCGGCCGCATCGTTAGGGTGCTGGTAGAGATAGTCGATCGCGGCCGCGGCCATCATGCCGGAGTACGTCGCCAGGTGAACGCCTTGCGAGAAGAGCGGGTCGATGAAACAGCCGGAATCGCCACAGAGGAATGCGCGACCCATCGACAGCTGCTTCGAGTCATACGACCACTCACGCAACACGCGCAGTTCGTCCGTCGGCGTGGCGGTCGCGAGGATCTCGGTGGCGAGCGGGCACTTCGCGATTTCCCCGCGATAAAACGCTTCGGGGCCCATCGCGCGGATCTTCTCGTTCGCGCTGATGTCCGTCACGATGCCGACGCTGTACACGTCATCCTTGAGGGGGATGATCCACATCCAGCCGTTTTCGTAACTGACTGAGAAGATGTTGCCTTCGAGATCGCCCTTGTAGCGCTTGCCGCCCTTCCAGTACCACCAGACGGCCGTGTTGCGATAGTACTCGTCGTACTGGCGCAAATTGAACTTGCGTCCGATGAGGGCGCTGCCGCCCGTCGCGTCGATGAAGAAGTCGGTCTCCAGCGATCCGCCGCTGTCGCCGTTTTTCCACTGCAATTGCACCGGCTCATTGCCGCTGCCTAACTCGAATTCCGTGATCTCGTGCAGTTCGCGCACGTCAGCGCCGCGTTCTTTCGCGGCATCCAGCAGTATCTGATCGAACTCGGCGCGTGTGACCTGATACGAATGATCGAAGGTCCAGGGGGCCGTCTTGGGCGTGGCGAATGTAAAGGACCAGGGTGGACGACCGCCGCCCCAAATGAACGTGGCTGCGCGCTTCTTGGTGAAATTCGCCGCGATCACGCGGTCCGCGACGCCGAGCCGCGTTAGGATCGACATCGTCCCTGGAAGCAGCGACTCACCGATACGATAGCGCGGAAACTTCTGCCGTTCGAACAATGTCACTTCGTGGCCAAGTTTGCGCAGGCAGAGCGCCGCGACACTGCCCGCGGGTCCACCTCCGGCGATCACGACCGGCTTCCTCTTACCTTCCGTCATTCAA
The DNA here is from genome assembly GCA_040753195.1 of Gemmatimonadota bacterium. Classification (GTDB taxonomy): domain Bacteria; phylum Gemmatimonadota; class Gemmatimonadetes; order Gemmatimonadales; family Gemmatimonadaceae; genus DASYRX01. The sequence continues at coordinate 4,034 of JBFMFA010000074.1, forward strand.
CGCTCTCCTTTTCCTGTAAGCTGCACAAACGTGTTGTCGGTGATTTGAGACTACGAAATAAAGCGGGGCGTACTGGTGAATGGGACCCAGGTTCTAGTTGAGGTGGGGCCAATCGTCGTGCTGCACGACCTCGCACCCATGCCCCTCGACGGCGATAGCTGCCATGAAACCACGCGGCGCGGCGACATCGGCCAGTTCCCAAGCATCACTCTCGTTAGGATTCCCCGCCGTGCGCAAGCGAGCGCGCGCGGCATCGTCGCTGACCGTGACGTCGAAGTCATCGAGGGGCCGAGAAATGCCGTCACCGCGCGCCTTCATATACGCTTCTTTGCGTGTCCAGCAGCGCAAAAACGCGTCGCGCTGGCGGTCGGCGGGGAGTTGGTCGATGGCGTCGCGATCGCGCGGTGAGAGAAAGCGCGCCGCGATGCGCCGGACGTCTCCCGGCTCGTCGATGTGCTCGATGTCGACGCCGACCCGGCGTCCGCGAGCGACAGCCACGAGAACCATGTCCCTGGAGTGCGACATATTGAACTGCAGATCGCGTTCCGGCGAGGCCAGCTCCGGCTTCCCGCGGCGGCCGTAGCGAAACACAAGTTCGTTAGGCGCGACGCCGGCGTAGTGACCCAGCACGACGCGAAGCAGGGCATGCGCGGCGATGTATGCACGTCGGCGATCCGCTGATTCGAAGCCTTCGGCGACGGCCCGTTCTTCAGCGGACAGCAAGCAGCGCATACGATCGAGCGCCGCTTCGGCAGTCTCACCAGGACGAGCGAACGGGACCGCAGAGGCGGCAGGCGCATCGTCGGGCGAAAATCGCCGCAGCACCGGAACGCACCAGACGCTCACGCGCGCGTCATCTCCGCTCGCGCTCATTGCGCCGCTCGCGGCTGCTGCATTCGATCCGGCAAATCCGACCTGAGACATCAAGCTTTACGTGTCCGTAGCTGACGCGACCGTGGGTAGGGCAAGATTCTTTCCCGCACGCCGAAACGGCGCGACCGTCACAGTTTTGGTCGATGGTGGTGAGTGTAAACGCGCCAAAGCCCTTCTCCCGCTTGGGAAACCACTTACAGCTGACATCGAGGGCCGAATATCTGTCACGGTTCGGTTTACGGTCCGGCGGTCGCGATTCGGAAGATGTGGCGACACTTCCACAGCATGGTTTGCCACGCTGCAAGTCTCCAACACAAATGACCCCCGAAGCGTGAGCCGTGAGCCGCAGCTGGGGTAGAGCCGTAAACGAGACAGATGTCGTTTGGCCGCAATCATATAGCTTTGCGGTCATGCTCCAATTCCGATCGTCGGCGACGATCCGCTTCCTGGCGGGCCTGGCTGCCCTCCCGATCATCGGTGGCGCGCCGGCCAGTCAACGACCGGCAGCGCCGTCAATCGCCGGCCAGGCCAAACACGCGGACGCCAGTTCGGCAGCCGGCGTGCTGATCCTCGCGCGCCACCTCGACGGCGGGACGCGCTATGCGACGCTGACGGCAGGAAATGGCAGCTTCGCGCTGAGTAACGCGCCCGACGGTCGCTACGCGGTGAGCGCTGCGCTGGTGCCTAGCGATACGGTCAGCGTGAGCGTTGCTGCGGGCCGGCCGGCGCGAGCCGACGTGACCATCCGCAGCGCCGAGCCTAACGCCGCCATGTCGAGTGCGCACTGGTTAGGCCGCCTGAGCGACGGGGAAACGAAACGGAAGTTCATTCTGGACTGCAGCGGGTGCCATCAGATCACGGACCGGCAGACGCTCAAGGACGGTCGTCCGCGCACCGCGGCAGAATGGGAAGCCGACATCAAGCGCATGCTGGGCTTCGCTGGCGCCAGCACGGGGTTCCCGGTCATCGCGGCTGATCGCCATGCCGCCGAGACGGCGGCATGGGTCACCCGCACGGCCAGCATCGTTCCTAACGCGGCGCTCGCCACGGTCACGTTCGATAGCAGCGTCGCGTCGATTACCGAGTACGACATGCCGATGCCAAACGATTTGCCGCACGACGTGGCGATCGATTCGAGTGGCAGTGTCGTCATCACCGGGATGTTCAGCCACACGATGTACGTGCTGGATCCCGGAAGCGGCCGTATGTCGGACGTTCCACTGCCCGTGCCTAACGGTGGTCCGCGAGCCGTAGAGGTCGACGCGCGGGGCCATTGGTGGGTCTTGTTAGGTGCCGGACGGCAGATCGGGCGCTACGACACGTTTCTGCGGCAGTGGCGCACGTGGCCCATCGACATGTACCCGCACAGCATAGGGATCACGGGCGATCGCGTGTGGTTCAATGGCCACTTTACGAAAGATCCTGAGCTGATCGCCGAGCTGGAACCCGCGACGGGCACAATCACGAAACACGAGCTACCTCCACATCCGGTGCTGCGTACGGCAGGTGGCCCGGTGCCTTACGAACTGCGTCTGGCGCCTGACGGACGCGTGTGGATGTCGGAACTGCAGGGCAATCGCATGATTGCGTTCGATCCGCGCACCAAAGAGAGCCGCGTCTACGACATGCCGGTGACATGGAGTGGTCCGCGCCGATTCGACATCGCGCCGGATGGGGTGCTGTGGATTCCAGCCTATTCGTCGAATCAGCTCATCCGGTTGGATCCGACGACGGGCCTAACGAAGGCGTACGCGCTCCCTCAGGCGGACGCCGTCCCTTATGTAGTGCGCATCGATCACGTGACGCGCCAAGTGTGGATCGGGACGTCCGCCGGTGACGCGCTGATTCGTTTCGATCCAGACAACGAGCGGTTCTATGTGTATCCCTTGCCGAGTCGCGGCGCGCTCGTGCGGCACATGACCATCGATCCGCGGAATCACGATGTGTGGCTCGCCTATGGCGCGTCGCCCGCCACGATTCCGGCGCGGATTGCGAGAGTGAGACTGCGATAATTCTGTTTTGGGGCGCGTTCGTCTCCGCAGCCGTGAGTGCTCCGTCTCCAGCAACAAGCGTCCGGGATGCGTGGGCTGCCAGCGCGAGCTGCGTCCGCCCATTCAGCAGGCGGTAACGAGCCCTCGTTAGGTCTTTCGTTTTCGCTTCTGCGCCGTGACCGTGAGATTGTCGATGCGATCCCCTGACGGCGCCAGAAAGACGCCGCTGTGATGTGACTCGACCACGTCGAACCCTTCGCGCTCCAGTAGGAGCGTGAGCGTTTCGGGGGAGAAGTGGCAGATATGATCGATCAGATGCAGCTTGGGCGTGCCTTGCGTGTTAGGCACGCGCAGGATGATGTGCCCCTCGTCCTTGAGCGTGAACCGAATCATGCGCAAGACGAGCCCTGGATCGGTGACGTGTTCGATGAAGTCGAAGAAGACGACGAGGTCGAAGTAATTGATGTGCGGTAGATACTGCTCGCAGAGCTGATCGAGCGGGATCGGGAGTACGACGAACCCGTTGGCGATCGCCGACTTGATGCCGTGCGGCGAGATCTCGACGCCGATGGTGTCCCATCCCTTGTTCTGTGCGGCGAGCTGCAGGTACCCGCGGCCACCGCCGATCTCGAGCAGACGGCGCTGCTTGCCGTCCGGGGCACGGGGCGTGATGCCGCGGCCGATCCAGTCGGCGACTTCCTGCGCCGTCTTTTCGCGGCGCATCTGATGGCTCTTTTCGTCCGCGTCGGCGATGCCGACCTGGTAGATCAAGTCCGGGGAATGCTCGGCGACGTTGAAGTACTTCTCCGAATACAAGTCGGAGAGGAAGCGGCCGTCGGGCATAGGGTTGCGCCAGATCAGACTGCAGCGTTCACACTGGACGAGGAAGAACTCCGACCAGTTGATCACGAGCGACGCGAGCGATTTGTAGTTAGGTGACCCGCACAGGAGGCAGGGCATCCACTGGAACTCTTCTGGCTTCAGGGGAGCCCAGTTGACGTCGGCTTCGAGAAGACGCGGGGGTAACGGCGATTGGCGCATGGTTAGGCAGAGGAGCGAAGGAGCGGAAACATAGAACGACGGGCGTCACGCGCCAAGGTCGCAATCAACATTTGCGTCGGCGGCGGTCGACTGGGAGACAGCGGAATCCGTCCACGCGCCACAAGCCCCGATTATCGACGCGCGCCTGTTCCTGCGCGCTGACGAAGTCATCCGTGTACTGCACGTTAGGCGGATATGTGAGGACGACTGCCCAGCCCAAACGCAACATCAACCAGTTGAGCATGACGCCGCGGTGCCAGACATAGGCGAGAGTGCGGCCGTACCGGTCACGTGGCTCCACGTCGGGTTCGAGCTGCACCGTGTCGCCGGCGGTGAGCCGAGCGCGCAGCGCGGCGGTCGCGTGCGCGCCGAACGGCGGTTGATTGGCTTCTGGCGAGTCGATACCGATTAGCCTAACGAGACCGCTCGAGACACAGCGGATCGTGTCGCCGTCCACGACGCGCAGCAGGACGCAGGGAGCCGGCGTTCGGATGGCGCTGCGTGGCCCCGAATCGGCGCGTGCCACGCCGCTGTCGGGCTGTGCGTTCAGCTGGGGCGCCAAGACGGCCAGCGCTCCTGCAACGCGGCACCACCACCTCACGGCCTAAGATTCGCCAGTTGACGCTCGATACGCGGATCAGGGACGAGCCAGATAATCGCGACGATGACGTAGAGTGCGCACGCGATCAGCGGATGCACAAAGGCAAGCACAATCGCCGCGGTGTAGCAGAGCAGTGAGATCTTCCCCTTGGCGTCGCTGCCGACGGCGGCCGCGAGGTCTTTGTGCTCCGGGTTCTTGAGCAACACACGCAGCAGAACCGTGTATGCGATCGCTGCGCTCAGCAGCACGATGCCATACAGCGCGACCGGGGTCGCCGCGAATTTTGTGTCCCCCATCCAGCTGGTTGTGAACGGCACGAGGGAAAGCCAGAAGAGCAGGTGCAGATTCGCCCACAGCACGCCGCCATTCACGCGCTTCACGGCATGCAACAGATGATGATGATTATTCCAGTAGATGCCGAGATACACGAAGCTCATGACATAGCTCATGAAGACATGCAGCACCGGCTGCAGTGCCGACCAGGCGGCGCTGTGGGGCGCCTCCATTTCCAGCACCATGATGGTGATGATGATGGCGAGGACTCCATCGCTGAAGGCTTCGATCCGTCCCTTGGACACGCACGACCTCCACGTTCGTCGCAGTACCTAACGAACTAACATATTGTCGCGCTACCACGTATTCTACCCGTCATGAAACCGGCCAACCCCCGATCCGACGGACACGCCCAGGAGCCATTGGCGTGAACGCGCGCTTTACCGTCCTCGATGTGGTGGTGCTCGTGGCCTATCTCGCCGGGACGACGGCGTTAGGCATCTGGGTTGGTCGGCGGCAGAAGGACGCGAAAGACTATTTTGTCGCTGATCGCGCCATCCCCTGGTGGGCTGTGCTCTTCTCGATCGTGGCGTCCGAGACCAGCGCGCTGACATTCATCTCGATTCCGGGCCTGGCGTACATCGGAGACCTCGGCTTTCTGCAAGTCGCGGCCGGTTACATCCTCGGCCGCATGGTGGTCGCGGTCGCGCTGCTGCCGCGCTACTACCAGGGCGAAATCGTCACAGCCTATGCGCTATTGGAGCAGCGCTTTGGCCTCGCGACGCG
>JBFMFA010000075.1:0-9537 GCA_040753195.1 Gemmatimonadota bacterium
AGCGGCGATGACGCTGTGAGCAGGACAACGCGGCGCTCCGAGGACTGGCACCAATTCGTCAAGGAGACGAACGAGTGGGGCTGGCCGCGTTATGAGTTTGGTCGAGAGCGTCGCAACGACGGCCGGGCCGAGCGGCCCGCCATGGGTGATGAGCCTAGACGCAACGAAGGTCTTCCGGACCGCGAAAACAACGATCGCCGTTTTGACGGCGAGTGGCCGCCGGAGTCTCCGCCGGCGCAGCCGGATATCATCGATCAGCCGGGCACGTTAACGCCTGAGCCTTCCACGCTGCTTCTGATTTCCACAGGGATACCGATCGCGGTTGCGGTTGTCCGTCGAACGCGCCGGCGGTAGCCCCTCAGGTGGCACATCACTGAACGCTCACCCTGTCGCGAGCTGCGACAAGGTGTCCAGCTACACGGGCCGCGGACGTCGGTGGATGATCATTCCGCGGGTCTGAGTCGCGTTATGCACGAGCAACCAACGATGCCACGCGCTCACGAGCGATTCGGGACCACGCAGCATCGTATAGCGCGCGCCGGTCCGTCGCTTCTCGGCGGTCTCTTCCTTGAGGAAGAGGGCGTGCAGCTGCGCTTCTGCTTCCAGCAACTGGTCGTTTCCTAACGTATCGATCCAGCGCGCGTTCACTTTCTCGGGGAGAACCATCATGTCGCTGTCCTTGGGATATGTCGCCGAGAGCTTCGACAAGCCGCGTGGCGCGGGTGTAGCCTGCGCGTCCGTCAGCTCGGCGGGCGGCGTTTGGCTTTGTCGCGCGAACGTTGCGCGGCCTTGGATTTCAGCCTGCGGGCGTCGCTCGGTTTGACGTGGTGTCGGCGTTTGCGCAGCTCGCGCAAAATGCCTGATTTCTGCATGCGCCGTTTGAAGACCTTGAGCGCCCAGTCGATGCCGTCCGTTTCAGTCAGGTGGATCTCAGGCATGCGCTTCCTAACGAGTGAGGTGGCTGCGACGCACCGGCAATGCAGCACGCCGCGCCTGCGAGCTTGACTGCTTCTCGCAAACGCGGCGTTCTCTTACAGCCTTTTGGACGGCGGTGATCAGGAACCCAACCGGGTCACATTCTCAGCTGCTGGTCCTTTTTGACCTTGCACGATGTCGAACTCCACGCGTTCACCTTCGGTGAGCGACTTGTAACCGTTGCCTTGGATCGCGGAGTGATGCACGAAGCAATCTTTACCTCCGTTCTCCAGCGCGATGAAGCCGAACCCCTTGCTGTCGTTGAACCACTTAACCGTCCCAGTCGTACGCATTCTGACTACTCCTTTGTGCTGTGTGGGCTGCTGTTCAGCACACACGACGTATTTTCGTGATCAATGACCTTCACGATAGGCTCCTGCACAGTGCAGGAATGATTGGCGATTGAATGAAAAAGGGGCCTGCTCGCAATTCGGGCAGGCCCCAAAAACACTCGGAACTTGTCCACGCGCTCTTTGCGCGTGTGTCGCTACGAGAAACGTAGTCGGGTACGTCCGCGCAAACAAGGCGCCTGTGACGCTCGCGCCGTGCCAGCATTGCCAAAACGCATTCGCTGCTGTCGATTGGGCACGGCGCGGCCACAGACGGGATGCCGTCTCTCCCGATCCGTCCGCGCGATGCGCCATGAAGAGACCAGGATGCCCAATCTGCGGTGTCGGCGTATGCGAAGCCGGGCGATCGAGTGCAGCGCCCGAGCGATCAGGTTCCTCGCACACCACCGCCCCCGCCGAAGCTGTCATGCTCGACGTGCCGGTCTAACCGCTGGGAGGAGTCATGCGACACATGCGATGGTTGTTGGCGGCAGGGGCGTTAGGCATCCTGAGCGCAGGCGTCACTGATCTTGGCGCACAGAGCATGGCGGAGCGACTGCGCCGCCGAGCAGAGGAAGAGGCGCGCAAGAAGATGGAGGCGCAGAAAAAGGCCAGCGATGACAGCGCGAAAGCGAAAGCCGCCGCGGATTCGACGAAAAAGACCGGAGCCGCCCCCAAGAGTGATAGCACCGCAGCTGCGACTCCCGCTGCCACTCCCGTTAGGTCCGACCCAAAAGTGTGGGAGAACTACGATTTTGTTCCGGGAAACCGGGTCATTTTCTACACGGATTTCAGCGAAGACCGCGTCGGCAACTTCGCGCGCGGTCTCAAACACGTCGGCGGCCCGCTCGAAGTCGTCGAGCGCGATGGAGCCAAGGTGCTGCGCAGTACCGGCCGCTCCACATTGCTGATCCCCGTGGGCAAACAGCTGCCGCAGCGCTTCACCTTGGAAATCGATATCATCGCTCCGACCGTTTCCACTGCGGGTTATGACCTGCTCGCATTCGAGGGCGGCTCGACGATGGATCGTGGCGACGCGTCGGCCGAAGTGAATTGGACGCCAGGCGGATCGCTGATCATCGGCGGCGGCAAGAACGCTGGAAACAGCGATTCGAAGATCCCCGAGGCTATGGAAGGTCGCTTGCGCGGCGAAGTGGCGCACCTGCGCATCCTGATGGACAGCGCGTACTTCAAGATGTACACGAACGAACGCCGCATGTACAACTATCCGGATCTGCAGTTCAAGCGCGACTCGGTAATTCGTCTTTTCGTCAAGGGTTCGGAAGAAGACAACCTTGCGGTTTACATAACGAGCATCCGGGTTGCCGAGAGTGAAACGGACGTGTTGTACGACGCGCTCAACGCGAAGGGACGCTGGGCCACGCAGGGCATCCTGTTCGCGACCGGAAAGGCGGAGTTACGACCCGAGTCGCGGCCGGTGCTGAAAGAGATCGCGGAGACGATGAAGAAGTATGGCGATCTGAAGATTCTGATCGAGGGGCATACAGATAACGTGGGGTCGGCGGCGGCCAACCTAACGCTGAGCGATGCGCGCGCGGCGGCTGTGAAAGCCGCACTGGTCGCTGACTTTGGCGTGGATGGAGGCCGCATGACGACGAAGGGTTTCGGTGACACGAAGCCCGCGGTAGCCAACGCCACTGCGGTGGGCCGTGCACAGAACCGCCGCGTGGAGATCGTGAAACAGTAGGCAGCACTGCCCCGTTGACCGAACACGCGGCTGGTGACTAGAGTTATTAACCACGCGGTCAACGAGGTATGTCGATGCCGGGTCAAAAACGCTCCGAGGAACAGCGTCAGGAGGACATCCTCCGCGCTTCGTACGACGTCGCCGCGCGCCGCGGCCTGAGCGCACTAAGCCTGCGCGCGGTTGCCGAACGCGCCAAAGTCAGTCACGGCACCGTGCTGTTTCATTTTCGACGCCGAGAGCAACTCATTACGACGTTGCTCGACCGCGTGTTGTACGCCACGACGACATTGCGCATCCCCTATGAGATCGATCGCCTAACGCGACCGGTGGACAAAATGTCCGCCCTGCTGCGATACGAGATGGAGCGCCTTGCCAACGAGGCGCGCCACTTCAGGCTGTTTCTCGAGTACTGGACACTCGGGGTGCGAAGCGCGCCGATCCGCAGCAAGCTGAAAACGGCGCTGAGTGGTTACAGAACTGCTTGGTTCGATTTGTCACAGCGAGTGCTCTTCAGCGCGGCGACGCCGCCATCGGAGAAAGGGCGTGCGACGGGTGCCGACGGGCTCGCCGCCGTGGCGGTGAGTCTGGTTCACGGCTGTGCGCTGCAAGCAGTGCTCGACTCGACGCGCTTTGATATTCAGCGACACTTCGATGCGGCGGCGCAAATGCTCCACGCCGTCGTGTCCATACCAGCCGCACGTACCGAAGCACTCGCCGGCGCCGTACAGACGTAACGAGTTGCGCCGTGTGGCGCGCCACGCGCGTCGCGGCTGTCCCGGACGAATGGCCGCGTACGAGTCGCGGCGCCCTTGTTCGCGATTCGCCAAGGGCTTATTATCCACATGGTCAATATCAACGCCCAGGCGTCGCACCGGCGAGGTGCGGTCCGGACACCTTCTTTCACGTCCCACGTGACGTGGGCTAGGAAGCGCGACCTATGCCCCACGAACTGAACGCCCTGGAAATTCTCAGCGATCCTGAGTTAATCGGTCGCGAGGCAGCGGATCGCCGAATGTTCATTCGAATGCCGCGTTCCGATCCCCGTGCGTTGGGTACTACGTACCGCGTCATTCGCGTCGCGGCGGATCAGCTGGAGGCATGGCATCGTTGGACAGAATCCACGTCCGCGTTAATTCGGCGCGGGTTAACTCGGACAGTAGAGTCGGCGCGATGAGTGCGTGCGCAGGGCGCCACGCTGCTCGATGTCAACGTTAGGCACGGAAGCACTGCTTCGCCAAGGAGGTTGTATGCGAACACTGGGTATCGTCAAATGGTTCAACGACTACAAGGGCATTGGCTTCATCAGACCGGCAGATGGTCGCAAAGATTGCTTCGTGCATCACAGCGCGATTCGCGGGTCCGGAGAACGCTCGCTCAGCGCCGGCGAGACTGTGGAATTTGAAGTTGTGCAAGGCCTAGGCGGGCCAGCGGCACACAACGTTATGCGCCTGTTCGCATAACACAGCACCAGTCCTTTTGACCACGCGAACAACGAGTGCACGGCTTCGCATGCGCGCTGACAGACGAGCGCCGCGCACCTGGACTGTACCTAACGTGCCGTAGCAGCAACGTGACGGCTCCCGCACACGTTTACCGGCTGCCGTCCGCGTAACCATACGCGAGCTCACCGTCGTTCCGATACGTGCCGTGAAGGTCGCTGAAGCGAGTACTACCAACTCTCGTCGCGCGCCCGCTCGCGTTCTGGAAGCGCCCTGTCCCTCCAACGGCGATCTCGATGCCTGTAAATGTCACGCGACTGAAGTCTGGCGTGAACATGGCAGCGCCTGTGCTTGTCGTATACAGCTTGTCACCATTGGCAGCGGTGTACGTGCTTGAGGCACTGAGGACGAATCCTTCAGGTCCAGGGATGACGCTTTCGATTGTAAAGACGGTTGCGCGCCCGAGATGAGTGATGTTGCAGACGCCGTTTATGCGCAGCGTGGTTGGATCTGTGAAAACTCCAATTCCTTCGCACCGACTGTTCCACGGGCGACTGTTCAGTTCTGCGCGCGCCGAAGCCGATGAACTGATCTGGCCATATTCTGGCGTGACGGGAGAGTCGATCTGGCTGCAGCCGGCAACCGACAGGGCGGCGAGCAGCAACGTGGGTGACCGCGACATGAGTTCCTTGGTTTGTGTGAGTGAGGTGTTCGTTAGGCGAGCGCGCCGGACTAGCCGACGCGCACATCTCGGTGGGAACGTGATCACTTGAACCTGAAAGTGGCTCGCTGCTCAGTGCCGTCGGCCAGTCGCACAACGAGCTGACGGCATTGACTGCCCCACCCCTTGTCCGTTTTCCAGACGTAGACGTAGTGTTGATTCGATGCGTCGTAAGACAGGCTGCTGGAGCCAGCCGTTATGGTCAGCTCGACTTCATCGATTTCCCCGGATGAGCTACACGAAACAGCGACTGCTTTGGGATAACCCGCAGCGAAGATCGAGAGCCCACGATCCCCATTGAGGCTGAACTTCACGGGAACGGCGCGCCCCGCGTTCACGCTGTTGACTGTTGGCACGTTGTCGATCGGCTGGAAGAAGCCTGTCCAGCGATAGAACACGTTGAACGACTGGGATGCGCTTGCTGCTTCGTGGTTCGAACCGCCGCTCTGTGACGCCGTGATGGTGCAGCCACCGACCGTACCGATCGTGACGATACTCAGCGAAACTGTGCAACTCCCTGTGCTCGTGTACGCAAGGGGCTCTCCTGATGCACCGCCGACGGCGCTTACGGTGAACGGCGGATCACCGAGCGTTGCATTAGCAATGGCTGGGAATGTGATCGTCTGGATGGCTTTCGCGATCGCAAAAGAACGCTCCACGTTAGGCGCTGCATTGTAGTTGGCATCCCCTCCTTGCGATGCTGTAATACTGCAGCTGCCCGCGCCCGTTAGGTCCACTATGGCACCGACGAGCAGACAGTTCCCGGTGATGGCAAAGCTCACCGGTAATCCGGAACTCGCAGTCGCGCTTATCGCGAACGGGGTATTACCATAGGTCTTATCCGGAACAGCGGCGAACGTGATCGTTTGTTCGCTGCTTACCACGGTGAGAATCGCGCTCGCCGATGTTACCGAGCCACAGTCGGTGACGACAACCATGTAGTTACCTGCATCGCTCAGTGCGAGCGAGGAGATCGCGTAGCTTGCGCCGGTCGCACCGGGAATGTCGACGCCGTTCTTCCTCCATTGGTATGACAGCTCAGTACCTGTAGCAATAACGGAAAACGTGACCGCGTCACCAACGACCCTCGCGGCGCTCACGGGCTGGGTCGTGATGGCTGTAGCCACGCAACTGCACTTACCACTGCTCCCCGCAGTCACGATCGCCTGAATCTCGGCATGCGACAGAGCGCGATCGAAGATCGTAAGTTCGTCGATCAGGCCGACGAAGCCTAACAATGATGCCTGATTGTGGTGCCCAAGCTTGAGTTCCGACAGCCTGAGGGAGCGAGGGCTGTCCGGCGTGCTTGCCACCAACACACCACCCACATACAGATGGAACGCGATGGGGTAGTCGCGGACCATTGCGATGTGCGTCCACTGGCCAGGAACAATCGTGCCTCCCACGGGACCGCCAAGGCCCGACAGATCGTCATAGCGCACCTGAAAACCAAACTGGCCAGCCACAGCCTTGAGACCGAAAAGTGGAAACGTCTCGCCCAGTCGATCAATGAAGGTGCTACCAGCGCCATCGTTGATGGCACCACTGGAAAACGAAACCACGTTGATCCAGAAGTCCAGCGTCACGCTACTGAACGTCGTCACGTTAGGCAGCGGTGATAGCTGAACGGAGCCGACCCCGTCGAAACTGAACGCCTGTCCAACGAGGCCGGATCCAAACGTGGCGCCATTCTGGAGCCTACCGTGATTGTTTCCAACTATGTCGAGAGGGGCGCCGTCTGCGGGCAGCCAGTGGACCATGCCTAACGGTGGGGTGATGCAGCCCGGTCCATCGGACGCACGAACCGGGGACGCGAGCTCCGGTTGAACCGCAGCACGGGCTGGCGCCGTAGGTTTGTCGCACGCCGCGAATGCGGCGGTAGCACACCACAGCAGCGTTGCACGTCGCAGCGCGCGTTCCATGGAATAGCCTGCGCTCGGCTTTTCCCCGTTGGCGCCACTAATTCGCCTGAAGTCCGGCATGGAGAACCTTGTTTGAAGCATGAGAGTCCCATCTTTCAGGGCTGGCTGGCTTGCGTGACTATGTGAAGCCAGCGTTAGTTCAGTGTTAGTTGCGTCAGCCGTTATGGGGCGCCGGAGGAGGGTGTGTGGACACGGCACTGCCAAGCACCGCGCACGAACGGCTTTCTCTTCGCGTATTAGGAGCCCCGGAGTTCGATGGGGCCGGCGCTGAAGACGCGACGCCGATCATAGACCAGCCGAAACGCCTCGCGCTGCTGGTCTATCTCGCCGCATCGCTCCCGCGCGGATTCCGCCGACGCGATGAACTCGTCGCACTGCTCTGGCCCGAATCGGATGTGCGTCACGCCCGCAACTCACTGCGTCAGAGCCTGCACGTATTGCGTCAGCATCTTCCGGCGGGCACGGTCCTCGTTCACGGCAGCGAAGAAGTTGCGCTTTGCCCCTCCCGCCTCGGCGTTGACTCCGAAGTCTTCGAAAACCTCCTCGATCATGGCCGAGAAGCGGAAGCCGTGACGCTCTATCGCGGCGACATGTTGCCCGGTTGCCATCTTGCGGGCTCCCCCGACTTTGACGGCTGGATTCAGAGTGAACGCGAGCGCCTCACACGCCGCGTCGTCCGTGCGGCGCTGGTGCTGGCTCATCGCTATCAAACAGACGGCAATGTCGAGCAAGCGAGCGAGTGGGCACGCTTCGCCACGAAACACGCCCCCTACGACGAAGACGTCCTTAACGATGTGCTCGAGCTGCTTCAACTGTTAGGCGATCGTGCCGGTGCGGTTCGACTATTTGCTGCTGCCGCCAAACGCTTTCAGTCTCAGCTCGGCATCACGCTGACGCCTAACCAGCGGCCGCCAATCGGTTCGGTAACCGACCGCGTCATGAAACGCGCTTCTGAGGCACGAAGTTCTCACGCGGCGTCACCCTCGAATGTCAGCGTTTCGGCATACGCACCACTACGCGCGCGATTGGTGTCGGCCGAAGCCCGCCGCCTCTTCCTCGAGGCGCGCGAGTACTCGGCGCAACGATCGCCGGCGACGATCACCCGCGCCATCGAGCGCTTCACGAGCGCCATTCGATTGGCGCCGGACTATGCCGAAGCGCACTCGGGTCTAGCCTTTGCGCTTGCTCAGGCCACCATATACATCAGCTATCCCGGTTGCGATACATGGCCGCGGATACGAACGCATGCATCGCGGGCCGTTAGGCTTAATCCCTCACTCGGCGAGGCCCACGCTCTGCTCGCGCACGTATTGATCTGCCATGACTACGATTGGACCGCGGCCGAGCGGATGTATCACCGGGCGCTCGAGCTCGACACGGTGTCCGAGATCGCGCGTCAAAGCTTCGCCATGTATTTCCTTACGGCATCGGGGCGCACCGATGAAGCGCTGGAGGTGCTCAACCGCACGCGCGACAACATGCTTCATTCTCACGGAATCAGCACGTTTTACGCAATGGCCTGCGTGTACGGACGACAGTACGAGCGTGGCAGAGCTGAAGCCGCATCGGTGCTCGAGACGCAACCGACGTTCGCGCAAGCGCATTGGGTTCACGGGATGGCTCTGGAGGCTCTCGGCGAGGTCGATTCCGCAATTCGAGCGTTCGAAACTGGACTGGACCTAACCAATGGAAGCTCGCTATTTCTTGCGCATCTTGGGCGCGCGAGCGCGCGCGCCGGCCAGCGCGCGCGGGCTACGCACATTCTTACCGAATTGCAGCGACGGGCCGAAGAAGGGGGGCCTGCCCCGTATTTCACCTCAGAAAAACAGGCCGCGGTAGGCGAGCCGGAAGCAGCGATTGACAAACTCTATGCGGAGTACCGGCAGCGCAACCCGTTCATGGTATTCGCCGGCGTTATGTTCGGTCTCGACCCACTGCGCGATCACCGGCGATTCCGCGATTTGCTCGTGCGCATGGGAATTCGTACTCGCGCGCGATCGCCGCAACTTGTGCGGTCTACGGTTGCGCGAACGGCTGTCGACCGTACGGCAATCGTAACATGATCTTCAGCCTTGCACGTTGCGCTTGAATGCGGCAGTTCTTTGCTAATTGCTGGCCATTGCGCGAACGAAATCCCTGATCTTCACCATTTCCATGGGGAAGCTGTCATATAGCGGCTGCATGTCCGAGTCGTCGCGACGCGCCATGCTTAGCATGAGTGCCGAATACGTGCGTTCGAACGGATCTTCGGCGGTACGCCATTGAGTTTCCAGCGTCTGCTCAGATAGCTCTGTCACCACGAAGGACATTCCAAATACGTTCTCAAAGATCCCCAGCACGTCGCGCTGGGTAAGCGAGTCAGGACCTCCGAACGGGATTGTCGCGTTGCGTGCCATGGTGCTCGTTAGGCTCTGCACTGCAAGATCAGCTACGTTCGCCAGTG
>JBFMFA010000076.1:0-9372 GCA_040753195.1 Gemmatimonadota bacterium
CGCTGTCTTTTCGGGCGCCGGCACCGCCGCCGCGCCGCCTAACAAGTCATCGATCTTCTCGTCCGGCGTTCCGATGACTGCGATCAACGTCCCGACCGGAGCCGTCGTGTTTTCCTGGAGCAGTCGTTTGCGCAACACCCCGTCGCCGCGCGCCACCAGCTCCATGATCGCTTTGTCAGTCTCTACCTCGGCCAGAACGTCGCCGGATTTTACAGCGTCTCCTTCGTTCTTCGACCACTTTACGAGGCGCCCTTCCTCCATCGTAGGCGATAGCGCCTCCATCACGACCTTGGTTGCCATAACGAGTCGGCGCTAGGCGTCTTGGTAGGTCACTTTGCGAACTGCGGCGACGACCTTGGGTACGTCCGGTTTCGCCGCGCGCTCGAGGTTCTTCGCGTATGGCATGGGCACGTCGGCCTGCGTGACGCGCAAGACCGGAGCGTCGAGATCGTCGAAGCACTCGCGCTGAATGAAATCGACGACGCTCGTTCCAACGCTCGACACGCTCCAGCCCTCCTCCAGAACGACGGCGCGGTTGGTCTTCTGTACGGACGCAGCGATTCGCTCACCATCCATCGGCCGAATCGAGCGCAGATCGACGACCTCCAGCGAAACTCCGTCTTTCGCCATCGCGTCCGCAGCCTGCTGTGCGGTCAACACCGACTTCCCCCACGTGATGATCGTGCAGTCACTCCCTTCGCGTTTGACTTCCGCTTCGCCGATAGCAATGACGTATTCCTCGTCAGGCACTTCGCCTTTCGTGTTGTACAACATCTCGCCTTCCAGCACGATCACCGGGTTGTCGTCGCGGATCGCGCTCTTGAGCAGACCTTTGGCGTCGCGCGGCGTCCCCGGCGCGAGGACTTTGAGCCCCGGGATATGACTGAGCCAGGATTCCCACGCCTGTGAGTGCTGCGCCGAAAGCTGCAGCGCGGCGCCGTTAGGCCCCCGGAACACGATCGGGATGGGATACTGTCCGCCCGACATGTACAACATCTTGGCGGCGTTGTTCACGACCTGGTCCAGCGCCAGCACGGCGAAGTTCCACGTCATGAACTCGATGACGGGCCGGAGCCCGACCATCGCGGCACCGACCCCCACGCCCGCAAATCCGAGCTCGGTGATCGGTGTGTCCACGACGCGCATCTCGCCGAACTCCTGCAGCAGACCGCGCGACACTTTGTAGGCACCCTGGTAGACACCCACTTCTTCGCCCATGAGGAAGACACGGTCGTCGCGCGCCATCTCCTCTCGTAAGGCGGCGTTCAATGCATCGCGATAAGTCAAAACTGGCATAACGAGTCTCTTACGATTCGACGAGCACGTCTTCGTACAACGACTCGAGCGGCGGCTCAGGGGACGCATCGGCGAAATCCCAAGCGTCCTGCACGATCGCTTTCAGCGCCTCGTCCATCTCGGTGAGTTCCTGCTCAGTCAACTCACCGGCTTGCATGAGCTGATCGCGGAGAACGGCAATGGGATCGCGTTTGCGATACTCCTCGAGCTCTTCTTTCGTCCGATACGTCCCGCTGACCGCGTCGGACATGGAGTGTCCCATGAAGCGGTACGTGCGCACTTCCAACAGTGTCGGCACGGACTCAGTACGCGCGCGATGAACCGCCTCGGCGACTTTCGCGCGAACGGCGAGTACGTCCTGGCCATCGGTGACGTCGCGCGGCATGTCGTACGCGGCGCCGCGCATGTAGATGTCGTTGATTGATGACGCGCGCTCCAGCGCTGTTCCCATGCCGTAGCGGTTGTTCTCGATCACGTAAATCACCGGGAGCTTCCACAGCGCGGCCATGTTCAGCGCTTCGTGAAACGCACCCGTGTTCACGACGGATTCGCCCATGAAGCAGAGGCAGACCTGATCGTTGCCGCGGTACTTGATCGCGAAGCCAACGCCCGTGGCGACGGGGACGTGTCCGCCGACGATCCCGTGTCCGCCGAGGAAGTTCACGTTCCTGTCGAACAGGTGCATCGAGCCGCCTTTCCCGCGCGAGCAGCCATCGATACGACCGAACAACTCGGCCATCACTGCCCGCGGAGCGATGCCGCGCGCCAGCGCCTGCCCGTGATCGCGGTACGTGGTGATGACGTAGTCGTCGGGACGCAAGGCAGAGATGGCTCCCGTCCCGCACGCTTCCTGGCCGATGTACAAATGGCAAAAGCCGCCGATTTTGCCTAACGCATATGCCTCGGCACAGCGCTCCTCGAAGCGGCGCTGCAGCAGCATGGAACGCAGGAGCTCGATGCGCGTTTCTTTGCCGGTGTCTGCGAAATCCGCGGCATCTGCGTGACGCTCGCCGCTCTTCCCGGACGTGCTCTTGGCGCGCGCGCGGTCTTTGGAAGTCTGTGTAGCCATGGATGTGCCTAACAAGTAACGGACGCCTAGACGCCTGCGGCCTGAACCTGTTCCCAGGCGTGGTAACTCGAACGCACGAGTGGGCCGGACTCCACGTGTTTGAATCCCATGGCGCGTCCGGCGTCTGCCAGCTCACGGAACTCCTGTGGGGAGTAGTAACGGTCCAGTGGAAGGTGATCGGCCGACGGCCGCAGGTACTGGCCTAACGTGAGAATGTCCACGTCAACAGCACGCAGATCGCGCATGACGGCCAGCACTTCCTCGATGGTCTCACCGAGTCCGAGGATGATCCCCGTTTTTGTGGGAATCTCCGGAGCTTCCCGCTTCGCGAACTCGAAAATGCGCATCACGCGCTCATAACGACCGCCGGGACGGGCGCGGCGATATAGGCGCGGGACCGTCTCGGTGTTGTGATTGTAGATGTCAGGGCGAGCCTCGAGCACCTTACGAATTGCATGCTCGTCGCCCTGGAAATCGGGAACGAGCACCTCGACCGAACAGCCGGGCATGTGCGCGCGGATCTGCCTGATCGTTTCGGCGAAGATGTAGGACCCGAAGTCTTCCAGATCGTCGCGATCCACGGACGTGATGACCGCGTGTCGCAGCTGCATTTCAGCGATCGCTTTGGCGACGCGCTCAGGCTCAGCGAGGTCGTACTCAGGCGGCCGTCCGTGCGCGACGGCGCAGTAGCCGCAGTTTCGCGTACAGACCGCGCCGAGGATCATGAAGGTCGCGGTGCCGTGCTCCCAGCACTCGCCGACGTTAGGGCAGTGGGCCTCTTCGCAGACGGTGTGGAGATTCAGCTCCCGCATGAGCTGTTTGAGGCGGGCATAGTTCTCGCCGCCAGGCGCGCGGACCTTGAGCCAATCCGGTTTGCGCTCGGGGAGCGCGGATTGCCGGTGACGTCCCTGGATCTGATAAAGGGCCTGAGAGGTCAAAGGTCAAAGGGCAAAGGTCAAAGCAATCGGAGGGCGCAATGTATGTGCGAACACAGACGACGTCAGGGTTGCTAACCATCTAAAGAACACATTGACGGTTATGCTGAAAGCGTGATCCGCGTGCGCGCTTTATCGAGCGTGCGGGGTCTCAAAACGTGCCACGGAAAACGGACTCAAATCCCACCGCGCGTTTTCTCCAACGCAGAGATCCGCCACGCACTCCCCGGTTATGGGTGCCTTGAGGATTCCGTTGCGAGAGTGGCCGCACGCATAGATGAGGGAGCTGACCTCCGGATCCGTTCCCAGGATGGGGAGGGAATCGGGCGTCATGGGCCGAAGGCCCGTCCACTGATCAACGGCCTTGAGCGAATCCAATGACGGGAGGAGCGTCTTGGCACCCGTGCTCAGTTCCATCCCCGCTTTTTCTGTGAGCGCCAGATCGAATCCAACGTCCTCGCTCGTTGCCCCGACCAGGATGGCAGACCCGCCACGCGGCACCAAGTAGACCCCAGCCCCATACACGGCCCGTCGCAGCCCGATAGCCGGCGGCTCGTATCGGATCATCTGACCTTTAAGCGGGTGCACCGGGAGCGGCCGTGGCAGGCCAGCTATGCTCGCCGAACGGGCGCCGCCCGCGAGCACCACGCCGCCACAACCGACGCGCTCCCCGCCGTCGAGGACGACGCTCGCCGAATCGCCATGCAGCTCGACGCGGCTTACCACCGCAGGCATTTCGCGCAGCCGGGTCCCCGCGCTGCGCGTGGCTTTCTCGAGTGCGTCCATGAGCGCGACGTTGTCGACATAGCCGTCAAGCTGCGCCAACAGACCACCACGACTTGGGACGAGAGCCGGCTCGAGGTCGGCCACCTCGTTAGGCGCGAGGTACGCTTTGCGCAGCGCCGCGGCTCGCTCTCGCAGTCGGACTTCGCTTGCCTCGTCCGTTGCGACGTCCAGAATGCCGTCGCGACTAAACTCGATCTCGCCGCCGACACGCGACGTCAGACCCTCCAGAAAAGAGGGGTAGAGATCACGCGCGGCGATCGCAAAGTCGTATGCCGGGCCTGATCCCCCTTCTATGGATGGCGCCAAGAGGCCCGCGGCTGCGCGTGAGGATGTGCCGGGCAGGTCCATCGAAACGAGGGCGACCCGCACACCGCGCTGAATGAGCTCCAAGGCTGCGCAGCGTCCGATGACCCCGCCCCCCACAATGCAGACGTCGGCCGATGCCACGGATCAGAGCGAAAGAAAACGGTCTTGCGTAGCTGGCGGAGTGTTGTGAAACTGAATCCTCACCCCGCGCGTATGTGACGCATTCAAAGCACAAGAGAACAACATGTTTCGCACAGTCTTCGGTCTAGGTCTCGTAGCAATCGTAGCGATGTTTCTGCTGCGGCTGTTCTTCGGGATTTTTATCGGATTCTTCGGCCTACTCATCGGGCTTGCATTCTTGGCGCTGAAGATCGCGCTGATCGGTGCCTTCATCTATCTCCTGATTCGCATCTTTAGCCCGGACACGGCACGGCGGATGAAGGAGAGGTGGTCTGCAAAGTAGGTCTGAGGTCTGAGGTCAAAGCGGGCGGCGAACAGCCGCCCGCGCCTTTTATGGTCGTTCCAGAGCGTCGACGACCGCCCAGGCGAGGAGCGGCACCATGATCTCATGGTGGCCCGTGATCTCGTAGCCCTGGCCTCCGCTCAACACCGGGCGCTGAACGACGTTTACGCGCGGCCTGTAATGGCGGTTCATGTCCAGGTCACAGGTGACGAAGTGCGTCGGCTTTCCTCCGCCGAGGTTGCGAGCGACGGTGAGCGCTTTGAGGAAGACTTCGGGCATGATCACGGCGCTGCCGATGTTCAACACTACGCCGCCCTCGTGCAGCCCCGTCAACGCGGCGGCGAGGCGCTTGAAATCGCGGTGGGTGGTGTCGCCGATCGCCGCTCCATTCGCCGCGGGGTGTTGATGCACGATATCCGCGCCTAACGCGGCGTGGACCGTCGCCGAGACGCCAAATCTCCGTGCATTGAGCAATAGCGACAACTCCGGATGCGCGAGCGTCGTAAGGTTTTCGAGCGCCACGCCAACGGCTTCGGCCATACCGCGCTGTTCGTTCATGCCAGCGACGAACGCTTCATTCAGGCCGCGGCCGGTTTCATCCGCCATTCCGAAGGTTCCGTCGCGGAGTCCGGCGGCGACGTCTTCTGACGTCGCGCCGAAGCGTGCCATTTCGTAGTCGTGAATCGCGGCCGACCCATTCATCGCGAGGTGTGTGATCACGCCGCGGTGCATGAGGTCGATGAGGACTGGTCCGAGGCCTGTCTTCACGACGTGCCCGCCGAGCATGACGACGACAGCCCGTCTCTTGCGCTTGGCCTCGACGATCGCTGCCACCACGCGACGGAAATCCCGTGCGACGAGGATGTCGGGAAGCGACGCGAGGAAGTCGTGAAAGGTTCGTTCCCCGCGCGGCGGTTGGGCGAACTCGTCGGCGGAAACTTTGTTGGGCCGCCGAGCAATGGGGATTGTGCGGACGGCGCTGAGATCCGCTTCAGCGGGGCGCGACGGGCCTAACGAGTCACCTACTTCTTTTTCGGGCGCGATTTGAGATACAGGTTGAGGGACCCGAACTTCAGCTTGGTCTTCATCTGCAGCATGATGCGGTCGGCATCATCGGAAAACCAGATCTGCGCCTCGCCGTCTTCCGAGAAGATGCCGCGCGTCTTGATTATCGGCTGCACGACGATCGCGTTATATGTCCCGGCCGGGACACGCACGCGCTCACGACGCAACACCTTGATGATGACCGGGTTGCGATCGGGGCGGAAATAGCGGTCGAACGAATAGGTCTTCCCGACCTCCAGGTCGATCGTCCGGACGAAATAAAAGAACGAGCCGTCGTCCAGCGGTGCAGCGACGGTCGGAACCTCTGGCTTTTCATTCTCCTGATAGACCCCGCGATCGGGGAAGATCTCGACACGCCGGATGCGTTCCTTTTCACCGACATCTTGATCCTGCACGAATCGCAGCGAGTGGAAGCACGATGTGCTGAACCAACTCTCGAGCATCGTGTCGACCCGGTAGAACGGCACACCGCCGCGCACGCTGAAGCGCGTGTGCCATGTTTCGTGGCCGCGGACGTCTTCGCGCGCAAGCACTTCCATCGTCCCTTCGCCGGCACGCAGGGGTCCGAAGTACGCGTCGTACGTTAGGCGCTCGCCGACGGCAAACGGTACCGAAAAATCGCTGGTGCAGTCCATCCGGCGAGCGGAATCAGCCTGCTCCACCGCCGCGGTCTGCAACAGCGCGATGCTTGCGATCGAGACGATTTCCAGGACAGCATTCATGCGCGGGCCTTCGCAGCAACGGCGGGGTGACGGGTTCTCGCGCCACGTGCAAAACGGAAGAGCTGTAGGCCGTCGGCAAAAGGACGCACGCGGCTCTCACGGACGCGGAGATCGTAACGCGACTCGAGCGGAAGCGATTCCGTACGGCGCGCAAAGGGAAGTACACCTAACCAGAGATCGGCGTTCGCTGTGCAGCGATCGCCGGTGACCAGCGCGGCATCGCCGCGTGTCTTGATCAACTCACGCAACACCGAGACGCGAAAGAGGCGATACGATCCAAAGGGATCACCGCCAGGCGGCACGTTGGCCAGTGACCGCAGCAGCCAGCCGCCCACGCGACGCAAGCGCCTAACGGGGACCGGACACGCGGCCGCGCTACGATCGGCTGTCACGATGTCCGCTCCACCCTCGAAGCGCTTGACCAGCTCCGGAATGTGCTCCGGCGGATCCGTGAAGTCGGCCTGCATTACGATCACCGCGTCGCGCCGACCATAACTCGTTCGGTTCGCGGCGGTCCGCAGAAGGATGTCGAGCGAGGCCGCGTAGCCCACGCGCTTGTCCGAACCAAGAACCGACAGCGGAAGGACTTCGGTATAGGGCTGCAACGTCTCAGCCGTCGCGTCATCGCTCCCGTCATTGAAGACGAGCAGCTCGTACTCACGGTCGAACTCCTGGAATACCTTGCGGATACGCCAAAGGAGCACGCCGATTGTCGACGCTTCGTTATAGGCAGGGATGCAGATGTACAACACGGATCAGGAATGCCTAGCGATACTAGAGTCCGAGAAAAGTAGGACCACGGCCAGCTTCGTTGTACCGCAACTAGATGCGCGAGTTGCAGCGGCAGCGTCCGCTTCCGAGTCGCGCCTTCAGGATCTGACCCCGGCTACGACCTTCGAATACACAGCCGAAGTCCCCTCGATCATCTGGTCAACGCTGAACACCGCGGCCCGCGCCGGCCCGTGCGTCGAGAGCAACTGACGGTAGGGTGTATCCGTAACGAGCCTGTCGATGGCGCGCGCAAAGGCAGTCACGTCGCCGCCAGGAACGAGCACGCCGACCTCGCCGTCCACAACCAGTTCCGGGATTCCGCCTACCGCAAAGGCGATGGGCGGGACGCCGAGCGCCATCGCATCGATGAGTGACGTACCGAGGCCCTCCGCGCTGGATGGATGCAGGAGCAGGTCAAAGCCAGCCATGGCTGCGTGCGGTTCGTAGACGAAGCCCGCACGATAGGCCTCGAAGGTCCCAATCCGCTCAGCTCCTGTCGCTTTCCCCCCAAGTAGCACGAGGCGCACGCGGCCCGCGATTTCGGGACTGACTGCGTTCGCAATCTCGGCGAGGAGGTGAACGCCCTTTTCGGACGTCATTGCGCCCACGACGCCGAGGACGATGGAGTCGCGGTCCCATGATCGCTCACTGCGCCAGTCCCGCGGGTGCTCCACGGAAGGTTTTGGCACACCCGAGTACACCACGTCGATCCGTTGCGGGTCGACACCGCCCCGCAGCATGGCGTCTCGCACAGCGCAAGAAATCGCGATAAAACGCGCCACGCGTTTGCCGTACTTGAGCCGCCCCTTCGGGGTGAACGTTACGCGCCGCGTCACGACGAGAGGGATGTGGCGACGTCCGAAGAGCGCGGCGAGTGCAATGGCATGCGCACGTGCGTCATGCGCGTGCAGGAGATCGGGCTTCCACGCACGGACCAGCGCCCGGAGACGGCGAGCGGCAGCGATGTCCCAATCGGCGCGCATGCGGAGGGGCGATGCGGCGACGCCGACGCTGCGTAAACGGCGAATCAGCGGCGCGTCCGGGAAAGCGGCAACGAGCGGTTCGTCGCCGCGCATGCGTAAGCCGCGGGCGAGGAGATAGACCTGTCGCTGACCACCGCGCCACTCGCGGCCGGAATCGACGTGCAAGACGCGAAGCGTCATGGCGCATGAAAATGCGGCTGTGATCAGGCGCGCGGCAACCGTGCCGGAGGTGCATAACGAGCAAACGGGCTCGAAGCTGTCGCGTGACGGCGCAACCTCGCCGTTCCCCACGGCGCCCTGCCTAACACCCGGGCCCATGCCGTTAGCACTTCGCCCCGACGAGTGCCAGCGGAACGTGTGACGTTCTGTAGTAGTCAAAGAGTCTAGAGAATTGGCATGGCATGTGCTTCACTCGACATCAGAGGGTGACATGATCCTGGCGAATGCTCGGCAATGCCTGACGAGAGATGATGCGCAGCTCGCTTTGCGGCTCGTGGCGCGCGGCTCTGCGCACGACTACGACTATGCGGAGACGCGGCTGCGCGACGAGGGGATGGACAGTCTGCTGGACGACCCTCGGCTACTCGGCGCCCTCCTCACGACGCCGCAAGGTGCGCACGCATCGCTCCCCCTGTTCGCGTACGTCGTCGTTAGGCACGCGCTACGCGACGCCGGCGCAGACGATCGCGTCATTGCCGACTACGTCACGTCCATCCTCCTGCATTTCGGGATGCGCGATCGGGCGCTGCGCATTGCGGACAGCGATGACGAGATCTACCGGACGATGAGCGATCTACTTACCGACGCGGGGGCGAATGACGAAGTACGCGGGACCGGCGCGACGCGCGCGTTCCTCGTCCGTACGCATCTGGGCAACTACGCCTTGTGGCTGAGCGGTCTGTTTCCGGACCATGTCGAGCACCGGCGCTGGCGGCGCGGCGGGCCGGACCTGGACTATTTTGAGGACATGGGTCGT
>JBFMFA010000077.1:0-9368 GCA_040753195.1 Gemmatimonadota bacterium
CGGCGATCACGCAGCGATCCAGCGCCTGTTGCGGGCCGTGCCTAACGCGACGGACCCATCCCTCGGCGACGCGCAGTTCACGATCGCGCGCGAGTACGGCTTCGACAACTGGACCAAACTCGTCCACCACATCGAAGCGATCCTCGCCGCCGATCGACTCCCGCACTTCGATCAGCTCGTCGGCGCATTCGTCGACGCATGGAACGGCGGCGCTGACGGTCTCCAGCACCTCAGCGAGCTGCATGGCCGCCCCATCTCTCCAGATGAAGTGCGCGAACACGTGAAGCGCGGTTTCGGCAGCGACACGCTTGCCATCGACGACGCGCGCAAACACGTCGCCCGACTCTACGGCTTCGATTCCTGGGAACGTCTGGTCGAGAGTCTCGCAGAGCAGCCAGAAGACGCGCGCCAGGCGCCGTTCGGCATGAGCTCGACACCACCATTCTACAAAATCGACTGGAGCGAATCGAAAATAGAACCTCGTGGGCCCATCGCCGAGAAAGACTGGGAGACGCTCTTCGCCGTAATGCGCGAACACGGCCTCACGAAGCTGGAAGGCAACGCGCAGCTGACCGACGCGGCGCTGTCGCGCCTAGCGAGTGCGCACCAGGTCACGCACCTCAATCTCGAGGGTCATCGATTGACGGACAAAGGGCTGCGGCACCTCGCGCAGATGCCGCAACTGCGGGAGCTGACAATCGGCGGGTGGCATAGTCCCATCACCGATCGCGGCTTGGAAGTGTTAAGACACCTTCCCAATCTCGAACGCTTTCAATCGTGCTGGACGCGCCACATCACCGACGCCGGCGTCGCCAATCTCACGTTTTGCGACAAGCTCATTGACGTTGACCTGTTAGGCACACCGACTGGCGATGGGTCCATCAACGCCCTTACCGGGAAACGGTATCTGTTGCGGCTCAAGACTGGTCGGCAGGTGACAGATGCGGGGCTCGCACTGCTTACTCGCTTTCCATCGTTCGTCGTGCCGCAGCCGGGGGAAGCGAAGTATGGCATGATGGAGTTTCTCGCCGGTCCCGTCAGTCTATTGATCGACGGGCCCTTCACGGCAAAGGGATTGACCAGCCTAACGCCGCTCACGGGCCTCAATGGTCTGAGTTTCTTCTGGCACACGTCGTTGCTGAGCGGCGACAGTCTCGCGCCGCTCGCGGAGATGACGAACCTTGCGATGTTGGGTTGCCAGGATGCGCTCTGCAACGATGCTGCCATGCGGCACATCGCTGCGATTCCAAACCTGCGCATGCTCATGGCGCAAGGCACCGTAGCAACCGACGCTGGCTTCACGGCGCTGAGTCGCTCGCAAACGCTGGAATTCATTTGGGGGCGTGACGCCAACAACCTTGCGAGCGATGGCTTTGTCGCGCTCTCTCGCATGCCAGCGCTCAAAGGGATTGCCCTCAGCTGCAAGAATGTCCACGATAGCGCGCTGGCTGCGCTTTCGAATTTTCCTGCGTTGACCGCGCTCGTACCGATGGACGTGCGTGACGAGGGTTTTCGTTACGTCGCGGTGTGTACGCAGCTGGAGAACCTTTGGTGCATGTATTGTCGCGATACCGGCGACGTTGCGACGGAGTTCGTCGCGCAGCTGCCACATCTGAAGCAGTACTATGCCGGCGCGACAAAGATCACCGACAAGAGCCTGCATATGCTCGCGCACATGGCGACGCTCGAGAATGTCGAGCTGTGGGAGATCGCCGGGATTTCAAACGCAGGCGTGAGCGCGCTTGCCGCCCTCCCCGGGTTGCGCGAAATCGCAATTAGCGGCTCGCCTAACGTGACGCGCGATGTGCTGGCTGCCTTCCCACCGAACGTGCGCGTGACCTACTCGTGAGACCGTTGCCCATGACGACATCCATTCGGCGACACTCAGGCGCAGTACGTTCCGTACGAGAGTCACCTCCTACATGAAAAAGGCACGCGCACACTCCTCACGGCAGCGCTACGGCGAATTCGTCCGGGATTATCGTGATCGCAAGCTGGACGCACCTGACGAGACACCCAGCGAAGACAAGCTAACGGCCGACGAAACGACGGCTCGCAGTCAACGGCGGAAATACGTGCGCGAGTATCTTCGCTGGCTCAAGCCGCATCGCTACAAGCTCGCCGCCGTTTTTTCGCTCGCCGTGGTGGTGGCCGGGCTGGAGATGATCGAGCCGCTGTTCATGCGGTTCATCATCGATCGCGTGCTGCTCAATACGGCACTCGATACGGCCTCGCGCTTCACGCGACTCAACATCGCCGGTGCCACATTCCTGGGCGTCGTCGTGCTGATCAACGCCGTGCGTGTGTTCAAGGACTATCGGCAACGTTTGTTGAATACGCGCGTGATGCTCTCGCTGCGTCGCGCGCTCTTCGATCGTCTCCTGCGGCTGCCGTTACCAAAGCTGTGGGACATGAAGACCGGCGGGATCCTCTCCCGCATAACGGGCGATGTGGATACGACCACGGGTCTCTTGCAGATGGCGATCATTTCGCCATCGCTTTCAGTCATTCGCCTGACGATCGCCATCGGCGTGTTGCTTACCCTGAATTGGCGACTCGCGTTGATGGCGATGGCCATCATCCCAGGCGCGATGTTGATGAGCTTCGCGAACGCGCGGCGGATCCGCCCGATCTATCGCACGGTCCGCAAAGATGTGGAGCAGATCGATGGTCGCGTTGGCGAGACGTTCTCTGGGATCCGTGTCGTTAGGGCATTTGGTCGGGAGACGCTCGAGCTGCTGCAATTCCTGCGCGGCAGACACACCGTGGTGCGCAAGGAGCTCTTTGCTCACCGACGCGAACTGGTATTGTGGACATCGTGGGGACTGCTCATATCCGGCGTTAACGTCATCATCGTCTGGTATGGCGGCTATCTCAACATTCAAGGACGCGCGTCGATCGGCGACATCATGGCGTTCCAGTGGTACACGTTCCTGCTCCTGAATCCTGTCTGGAACATCGTGAACTCGTTCTCGGAGTTACAGCGCTCGCTCGCCGCGATGGAACGCGTGTTCGAAATCTTGAACATGGAGCAGGACAAGCCGGATCGGCCTAACGCGCGTCAAGCGCCGCCCATTGTGCACGAGATCAGGTTCGAGCACGTCGATTTCGAATACCGTGCGGGACGGCCGGTCGTGAGTGACTTTTCGGTCACGGTGCCAGGCGGGTCAGTGGTCGCCCTCGTGGGACGCAGTGGAGCAGGGAAAACCACCGTGACTGACCTCGTGGCGCGTTTCCATGATCCCACGCGTGGACGCATTCTGCTGAACGGCGTCGACATCCGTGACTTTCGTCTGCGCACCTATCGCGATCTGCTCGCCGTGGTGCAGCAGTCGGTGTTTCTCTTCGATGGCTCCGTCCGTGAGAACATCGCATATGGCCGGCACGACGCGACGGACGCTGAGGTGGAAGATGCCGCCAAACGGGCGAACGCCCACGAGTTTATCGTTAGGCTACCGGATGGGTACGACACGTTCATCGGTGAACGCGGCGTAAAGTTGTCCGGTGGTCAGCAGCAGCGCCTCGCCATCGCGCGCGCCATACTCGCCGACCCGCAAATTCTCATACTCGACGAAGCCACGAGCAACCTCGACACCGAGAGCGAGCAACTGATTCAGGCGGCCATGGCGTCGCTCCTCGCCGGCCGCACGACCTTCGTCATCGCTCATCGCCTGTCAACGATCCGTCGCGCCGACATGATTCTCTTGATGGAGGATGGGCGGGTGATCGAACGCGGGGCGCACGACGAGTTGATGCAGCTACGCGGGGTCTATTACGGCATGGTAAAGCGGCAGATGGAGTCGCAAGCCGATGCAGATGCAGTGCTCGGGCAAGATGAAAGTGCGTTTAGCGTTTAGCGTTCAGGGTTGAGCGTGGCGTTCACGTGAGTTGACATAACCGGTCGTGCGCCGAAAGGCTTCAACAGAAGGGCGATTCTCTGGTATGGTGTCTCGATGCAGGATCCTTCACAAAGCTGCGTGTATGGCAAGCAGCACGAGATCTTTCACACCGCGTGGAAAGAGGAATGCCGCTTCCAAACCTGCGGACGTAGTCCGGGTTCACCGTTCGCTGCACTTCACCGACCGCTGACATATCAGCCCTTGCTGCCAATGATTGAAGTCACGATGCTCACCGTTGAACTGATCCCAATCGGAGTCCTTTCATGAGAGTCTTAAGGCTTGCGATGGCTGGTGCGACCACGCTGTACGCAGCATCGGCCCTGGCTCAGCGCCCCGACCCTAACGACGCCAAAGCCGTAGCGCGCGGCGGCTTCAACGAAGTCAGCGCCTGGGTCACCAAGGCCGCCGACATGGTCCCCGCCGACAAATACACGTACAAGCCCGTGGCGACCGTGCGCACGTTTGGCCAACTCGTCGCTCACATCGCCGACTCGTACAATTGGTATTGCGCCAATGCGTCAGGCAAAAAGCAGGAGTGGGCCGATCCGGTTGAAAAAGGAGCCACCGACAAGGCGACAGTCGCGGCAAAGCTCAAGCAAGCCACGGAAGCCTGCACCACGGTCTACGCCGGCAATGGTCAGCTCCTCACCCTCGTTCAGAACATCGGCCACACCAATCTGCACTACGGGAACATCATCACGTATATGCGCATGATGGGCCTAACGCCGCCGTCCAGCTAAGTCGTCAGGTCATTCATCGCCGAAAGCGCGACACAAAAGCCCATACCTCCTCGGCGGCGCGCACAATCGTGGTCTGTGGTCCCGCAATATCTTCCGAGCCCGGCGGCGGTGCGTCGCCGGGCCAGGCATGTCCGGACCCGGTGAGCTTCCAATGCCGTACCTCCACGCCGCCGCGGCACGAGCGCCACGCGAGCAGCGTTGCAGTATGACTCCCTTCGCGCGTCCCCGCCACGCCGCGCTTAACGTCCAATGTGTCTGCCTTCGGCGCACAACCATTCGCAGTCACCCAGCGATCCAGCCCGCTCTGAACCGGCGAATGCTGGACGCGATTGTTGGTCCCCGGGAACGGCGGTCCCAGACCACCCTCATACAAAGCGCGTGGATCGTCCACACTATGGATCTGCATAACGGCGACTGGCTGCGCCGGTGCGAAACTCTTGAGATCCAACGATCCTGCGACTGACACAACGGCCGCGATGAGGCCCGGCCGCTCTGCGGCAAGGCGATGCGCCATGATCCCACCGTTGGAGTGACCCGTTGCGTACACCCGGCCCCGATCGAAGTCCACCTTGCCCTCGAGATGATTCAATAGCGTCGCCGCGAACCCAACGTCATTGATCGACCGCTGCAGCGCATACCCGCAGCAACCGTCGCCCGCATTCCAGGTCAACAAGCGGCGCGGTAATGGCCCTGTACCGTTAGGGTACACGACAAGAAATCCCTCACGGTCCGCGACCGCATCGAGTTCGGCATACTCCTGAAATCCAGGTGCGTTTCCGCCACCGCCATGAAACGCAAGCAGCACCGGCGGCCGCGCGTCGAGCTGCCGTGGCACGTGCACGATGTACGTGCGCGAGCGACCCCCATGTCGCAGCGAGAACTCGTGGTTGCCGGGAACCAAACGCGTTCCCGAGCGCCCCTGCGCCGCCGAGCACGCGGCGACCGACACAATGCCCGCCGCACATAGTATCAAGTTCCGCCGCATAGCCTTACGGGACATCGATCCTCCGCACATGATCAACAGTAGTATGCTCTTAAGACGCCCGAGTTAGGCAACGGCCACGACCATATGAAGCGTGCTCCGCGAAAGCGTCCTGAGCCACTCGCCGGGGCTACTCCGGGAGCGTTCCCGCAATGGATCGAGCCCATGGCAGCCACGCTCACCCAAGAGCGTTTCACAGGGCCCGAATGGCTGTTCGAGCGGAAGTACGACGGTATCCGGCTCCTGACCTACAAAAACGGCGACGACATCCGAATGTATTCGCGCAACAAGCTCCCCCATCATCACCCCCGGCTCGTTGAAGCCGTGGCGAAGCTCCCCGTTCACGACGTCGTCCTGGATGGTGAAGTCTCATGGGATGGCAGTGCCGAATACCACGTCTTCGATGTCATGTGGTACGACGGTCGCGACGTGACGTCGCAGCCGCTGACCGAACGGCGAGCCTTGTTAGGCAACCTCCCGCTCCGCGCGCCGATGCGGCGTGTCGACACACTCGACGATCCCGCACCGTGGGACCGCGCATGCAGTGAAGGCTGGGAAGGCGTGATCGCGAAGCGCCGAGATTCGCGCTACGAGCAAAAGCGCTCCCCGCACTGGCTCAAAATGAAATGCGAGGCCACACAGGAACTGGTGGTCGGCGGCTTTACGGACCCTCAAGGCGGCCGCGTCGGACTCGGCGCCCTCCTCGTTGGCTACTACGACGGCGACGACTTCGTTTTCGCCGGCAAGTTAGGCACGGGATTCGACGCGAAACTCCTGTTGCGGCTTCGTTCACAACTCGACGCGTCGGAGATCCCGAAGTCGCCCTTTACGAAGGGAACAGGACTCCCGCGCTTGCGGATGCACTGGGTGCGACCCCAGATCGTTGTGCAGGTGGCGTTCATCGAGTGGACGCGCCACGGAAAGCTGCGCCATCCGCGCCTGCTCGCGGTGCGTACCGACAAATCGCCCCGCGACGTCGTTCGCGAGATGCCGTGATCACACACCCCGAAAAAATCCTCTTTCCGGATGACGGCATCACCAAGGGCGAGCTGGTGGCATATTACGAAGATGTCGCGACGATCATGCTGCCTCACATCGTTAGGCGGCCCGTGACGATGGAACGCTTCCACCGCGGCATCGGCGAGAAGGGCTTCTTTCAGAAGTCCGTGACGAAGGGGTTCCCGGAGTGGCTCGAACGCGTCGAAGTCCCCAAGCACGGGGGCACCGTGCATCATCCGCTCGTAACGGACACCCGCTCCCTCCTCTGGATGGCAAACCAGAATTGCATCACGCTGCACGTGTGGGCGACGCGTGTGCCGAAGCTGTTCAATCCCGATCTCTGCGTCTTCGACCTCGATCCCGCCGATGACGACCAGGACCGCCTTCGCGGCTGCGTGTTGCGCTTGCGCGACTTTCTCAGAGAGCTGGGCCTAACGAGCGCCATCAAAACATCGGGCTCTAAAGGTTTCCATATCGTGGTACCGCTCGATGCCGTCGCCGACGTAGGAACGGTGTCACGGTTCGCGGACGTCGTCGGCGCGTTGATGGTGCAGCGCGACCCCGACAACCTCACGCTCGAATTCAGCAAAGTGGACCGCGGAGGCCGCATCTATATGGATACGGGCCGCAACCATCCACCGGCGACATACGCCGCCCCGTATACAGTCCGCGCCAAACCCGGGGCGCCGGTTTCTGCCCCGTGCACCTGGGACGAGATTGAGACAGGTGCGGTGCACCCGCAGTCGTTTACGTTGCGACATATGGCCGCGCGCCACGCAACCGTTGGCGACCTGTGGGCCGAGCTGAAGCCACAATCTCTGCATGAGCCGCTGGCGCGGCTGCGAGAAATCAAGCAATGAACGTGCACCTCGTCGACGGCACCTTCGAGCTCTTTCGCTGCTACTTTGGGGCGCCCAAAGCGCTCGCGCCTAACGGCGCCGAAGTGGGTGGCACGCGCGGTATTCTGCGCACGCTCCTGTCGCTGCTGCGCCAGGAAGGGGTGACCCACGCGGGCGTCGCCTTCGACTACGTGATTGAATCGTTCCGCAATGACCTCTTCGAAGGGTATAAAACGAGTGACGGCATCCCGCCGGATCTGTGGAGCCAGTTCCGCCTGGCGGAGCGCGCCGCGCACGCGTTAGGCGTCATCGTCTGGCCCATGGTCGAGTTCGAGGCCGATGATGCGCTGGCCACCGCCGCGGCGCGTGCTGCCGCGGACCCGAACGTCGAGCAGGTCGTCATCTGTGCCACTGATAAGGACCTCGCGCAATGCGTGCAGGGCACACGCGTTGTTTGTTATGATCGCATGCGACGGCGCATGTTCGACGAGGCCGGTGTGATTGAAAAATTCGGCGTCCCGCCGCGGTCCATACCAGATTGGCTCGCGCTCGTCGGTGATACCGCCGACGGCTATCCCGGACTCCCGGGATGGGGCGCCAAGTCCGCGGCAACGCTCCTTGCGCGCTATGGCCATGTCGACGCGATACCTAACGACGAGAGCCAATGGACCGTCAACGTCCGCGGCGCGTCTAGCCTCGCGGCGTCTCTGCGCGAGCATCGTGACGCGCTCGCGCTGTACCGACAGCTCGCCACCCTGCGCACCGACGCTCCGATCGCCGAGGACACCGACGCGCTGCGCTGGCGCGGCGCGCGTCGCGCCGCCCTGACGCAACTGTGCGGTGAGATCGGCGACGAAGCGTTTCTACAACAGATCAACCGGTGGCGCGAGGACTGACGACATTCAGCAGCTGTCTCTAAAGCAAACGCCCCGCCGGTTGGCGGGGCGTTGTCCTTGGACCTGCGACCTGCGCTTACTGCTTCGTCATCGCCAGACCGGTCACGCTCCCTTCGGTATTGTGAGCGAAGCGGATTCCGTAGACGCCATCGGTCGACTTTAGCTTGCCGTCGGCGACCAGGGAGGCTTTGTCGTAGCTGCCGACGACCTTCCCGTTGATCGCACATTCGACTTTGTCGCCTTTCACCGACACGGCGATCTCCTGCGTCACCGGCTCGCCCTGTCCCGCCGCCTTGTGGACCGCTTCATTCGGCTCGCCGCGCCGGCCATTCATCTGGAACGGTTCGGGGCCGAAGCCGCGAACGATGAAGACGCCGTTGCCGTACGCCGCGCAGTACAGGTAGCTCTGCTTCTCCGTCCCCATGTCATTTCCGGCGATGACAATGCCGTAGGGGTGCGGATGGTTGTTCAGCGACATGTACTTCGGTTCATTGAACGTCGCTTTGACGGTGTAGTTGCCGGACGCTTTATTGGCGTCATTCCAATACGTCACGGCCGGCCCAGTCGTCACCATGAGCGCGTCGCCCTGCTTGGCGAGCTTCGCGTTGTTCACCGTCTGACCATTCTTCGCGGCGTTCGGATCGACGGTTCCTTTCCAGCCGGGAACCGATATACCTCCACCGGCAACGGCTTTATCTGCATCTTGAGCTTGGAGACTACTCGCGGCGATGGCGAGACAGGCCGCAACGGGCGCGATACCGTACAGACGACGCATGGTGAGTCCTCGGACGTAGGTTGGCTTGGTAGGCTTAGTCATAATCCATTGCTCCCAGGAGCGGAATACGCCGACCCCGGCCAAAGTGCTCGCGATCTTACGACCGTCGTGCCGGGCCAATGAACGAGTCCGCTACGATCTCTTTTCAGGCGGCCGGTCGGTGACACCCACCGCCGTTTCAAACCGCCTAACGAACTCACGCCAATAGCGCGCATGCAGGATTTGACAACCGGACCAG
>JBFMFA010000078.1:0-9329 GCA_040753195.1 Gemmatimonadota bacterium
AGCGCGCAGCGGCTCAGGCAGCGCTGGACGCTTTGGAGTCCCAGCTCAATCCGCAGGCGGCAACCAGACGTGGTGCTGAAAGACCTTTGGAGCGGAAGGCATATAGAGGCCGGACCTGGGTCACACGCCGCGACGTATTTGTGGATCGCATGGCGAGTGCTTGGCTCATTCGGCGCTTCGTAGATGTTGCGGCGAAGCTCAAGTTTGTCGTCGAGGATTACCGGCCGCGGAAGGGTGAATTGCGATTCGACATGTTCGATGGCGAATTCACTCACGAAGGAGATCGTTGTTCGTTCGAGACGTTGCTGCGGCGTTTTGGTCTGGACGATGCAGCGCTCGTGCAGCTTGGGGAGATCGTCCACAACATCGACATGAAGGACGAGAAGTTCGTGCGCCCGGACGTCCCCGGGATCGAGCAGCTCCTTTTAGGTCTGGTACGAGCGCACAGGGAGGACTCGGTGCGCGTGGAACGGGCCAGTGCACTTTTTGATGATCTGTACGCCGCCTTCTCATCCGGCTCTCGGCCGGCGCGGCAGAGTAGAGGTACCGCGCGGCGCAGGTAGCGAAGACAAGCTCCGCAGCTAAGTGATTTGAAGGGAACCAGTTACGTGGACGCGAGTAAGCGCGTGTAGTCACTTACCTGACAACCGTAATGGTGACGTGACGGGGTTCTCCTGACGAGAAATCCGCGACACGACCGACCAGCGCGCTGGCCGTTCAAACGATCATACCAGCGTGTTCAAATCGCCTTTCAATCACGAGTCGCCGCTCCTCACGAAGACGGCGGAATACGCGCTCCGAGCGCTTCTGGTGCTCGCGCGTCACGGGAACGGGCAGCCGCTATCGGCGGTCAAGATCGCGCGCATGACAGCGGCGCCGTCGAACTACCTGAGCAAGACGCTCCTGACGCTGGCGCGCACGGGGCTCATTCGCAGCACGCCCGGGCGCAGCGGCGGGTTCGAGCTGCTGGAGCGGCCCGATCAGATCACCGTGGCCCAGATCGCGGATCTCTTTGCCGAGCCGCGCTGGAGTCGACACTGCTTGTTAGGCACGGGGGTGTGCGATTCGAGCACTCCGTGCGCCGCGCACTGGCGCTGGCACGCCGTGATCCGGGCAGCGCGCGCGCCGCTGCTGGACACAACGCTCGCAAGCCTCCTCGGCGATGATGCGCTTTCCATGCTCGGAACGCAGAACACCGAGACATCCACTTCACAGAATCCAGCGCTCGTCACCTAAACCACGATGCGTACAACGATCAAAGTTCTCTCGATAATGGCTGCTGCGGCACTCACAATCGCGGCAGCGCGCTCCTACATGCCGGACGCAGCCGCGACGCGCGGGAACCTCGTTCCCGTTCGCACGTTGCCGGAGATCACGGGCGAAGAACGCGCCCCTCTCACGGTTGCGCCTAACGTTCCACCGCCGATCACGCGCAACTATGCGACCAAGGTGGTGCTGGAGCTGGAGACTGTGGAAAAGACCATGCGTCTGGCCGACGGGGTCGACTACGCCTTCTGGACGTTCGGCGGCCAGGTGCCCGGGAACTTCATCCGCGTGCGCGAAGGGGATCTGGTCGAATTGACGCTGAAGAACAACGCCAGCAGCAAAGTGCCGCACAACATCGATCTGCACGCGGTGACGGGTCCTGGGGGCGGCGCTGCGGCCACCCTGACGATGCCTGGCGGCGACTCGAGAATCACGTTTCGCGCACTCAACCCTGGCCTCTACGTCTATCACTGCGCTGTCTCGCCGGTACCGATGCACATCGGCAATGGCATGTACGGCATGATCCTCGTCGAGCCGAAGGACGGTTTCCCGAAGGTCGATCGCGAGTTCTACGTGATGCAAGGCGATTTCTACGCCAAGCCCGGGGCTGCCGGCGCGCCGTACACGCTTGACATGGAGAAGGGGATGGCCGAGCAGCCGACACACATCGTGTTCAACGGGTCGACGACGGCCCTAACGGGAGCGGGCGCGCTTCAGGCCAAGGCGGGGGAGTCGATCCGGATCTACGTTGGAAACGGCGGACCAAACCTGGTCAGCAGCTTCCACGTGATCGGCGAAGTGTTTGACAACGTATACGGGGAAGGTGGCACACAGGTCTCGCAGCGCAATGTGCAAACGACGCTTGTGCCCGCTGGCGGCTCGGCGATCGTAGAGTTCCGCGCGGAGAAGCCGTCGAGCCTGGTCCTGGTCGACCACTCGATCTTCCGTGCCGCCAAGGGAGCGTTAGGCATGCTCAACATCGTCGGCGAAGACAACCCCAAGGTCTTTGCCCAACTCAAGGGACTCCCGATGCAGACGCACGGCGGGCACTAGTCGCTACGCAGCACGGTTGCGGGATCTACGCGCGTGGCGCGGCGGGCTGGTAGATAGCTCGCCGCGCCTGCTACCAAGAGGATCAACGCGGCGATGGCGCCGTACGTGAGTGGATCGGTGGTTCCCACACCGTACAGCATGGTCTCCAGCAACTGCGTCACCATGAGGGCGGCGCTCACACCGATGACAAGTCCGGCGAGCGCGAGCTTCCCGCCCTCGCTCACCACCATGCGCAAAATGGCGTGTCGCGCGGCACCTAACGCGACACGGATTCCAATCTCGCGGGTGCGCTGAGCGACGGAATACGAGATGACACCGGCGATGCCGACGATCGACAGGATCAACGCGGTCGCGGCAAACGCGCCTAACAGCGCGAGCGGGTATCGGCGCGAGTACACGGCCGGCGAATCGCTCACCTCACGCTCCAGGGTGCGCACCGCGTAGACCGGGAGTTGCGGGTCGATGGAGCGGACGATCGCGCGTACTGTGGCTGCCAGCGCCGTCGGGTCGTTGACGGAGCGAACGGCGAGCGTCATCCGGTTCTCCGCGCTCTGCAGGTGCGAGTAGTAGATCGTTGGTGGCGCGGGCTCATCGAGTCGCGTCGTCTTCACGTCTCCCACCACGCCGATGATCGTCCACGCGGTGTTGCCGTAGGCGTCAAAGACGAGCTGCTCACCCACCGCCGACCGGCCGGGGAAGAAACGGTGCGCGATGGACTGGCTCACCATGACAACCGGCGCCGCGGTGGAGTCATCACGGGCGTCGAAGTCGCGGCCGTCCAGCAAGGGGATGCCTAACGTGCGGAAATAGTCGCCCGCCACGCCGCGACTCACGGCCTCCGGGCGGCGCGCGGGATCCGGTTCGGGCTGGCCTTGGACACGGAACGTATTGGTGCCGCCACCATTCAGTGGCAGCTGACTGACGGCACCGACCACCTCGACGCCCGGAATCGCCCGCGTCCGTTCGATAAGCGTTTCGAAGAAAAGCTGCTGTGAGAAGGCTTCCGGGTAGGTGCTGGCCAGCGCCACGCGCAGCACAACCGTACGCGCAGGGTCGAAGCCCGGGTCCACTCGCAGCAAGCTCGTTAGGCTCCGGGTCAGGAGGCCGGCACCGACCAGCAGCACGACGGTCAACGCGATCTCGAACGTTACAAGCAGACTGCGCAGCCGGGTCCGCGCCGCGCCGCCGGTTGTGCGACGATCGCCCGAGATGAGCGCACCTAACGTGGGGCGCGAAGCGTACAGGGCAGGGAACAAGCCGAAGATCGCGCCCGTCAGAAGCGCCACCCCGCCGAGGTACGCGAGGACGCGGGCGTCCACGCTCAGATTGTTGAGGTAGGGACGTGATAGCCGAAGGCTCTCGGGCAGGGCGCCGACGAGCACATCGGTAGCCACATGCGCGACCCAGAGCCCCAGGATTCCGCCTGCTATGGACAGCAGCAAACTTTCCGTCAGCAGCTGTCGCACAAGACGCCCGCGGCTGGCACCTAACGCAACACGTACCGCCATTTCGCGGCCACGGGTCATCGCGCGCGCGAGCAGGAGACTGGCCACATTCGCACAGGCGATGAGCAAGAGCAGGGCAACCGCGCCGAAGAGCGCCAGGAGTGTGGGCCGCACACTGCCGACGATCTCATCGCGCAACGGAACGACGGAGATGCCGCGACCGGCATTCGTTGCCCGGTACTGCGCACCGAGGCGCGCCATGATAGTGCCGACGTCACTGCGCGCCTGCTCGATCGTGACGCCGTCTTTGAGCCGGCCCACGACGCGGAGCCAGTGATTGAATCGCTGAGCGCGCGTCTGGGCCGATCTGTCGATAGGCATCCAGAGATCCGCCTCGCCGACCAGCGCGAACGTGAAGCCCGGCGGCAGCACCCCAACAATGGTGCGCGCCGCACCGTCGATGGTGAGCGTGCGTCCCACCACGTCTCGGTCTTCATTGAAGCGACGCTGCCAGAATCCATGACTGAGGATGACGACCGGGGACCCGTTAGGCCCGTCTTCGCCGGCGACGAACGTTCGACCGAGGATCGGTGTAGCGCCCAGCATGGAGATCATACCTGAGGTGACGCGGACTCCCTGCGAACGAATGGGGTCACCAGCACCGCCGATCGTCACATTCGTCTCGTCGTAACCCTCGAGCCCCTGGAACGTGGAACTCTGCGCGCGCCAGTCTTCGAAGTCGGGAAACGAGGCCTCGCTGACATCATCCGACCCTTCCTTGGTTTCCCAGAGGTGCACGAGCTGTTCCGGTGCGCGATACGGGAGCGGGCGCAGCAGCGCCGAATCGACCACCGTGTAGACGGCTCCGTTGGCACCGATGCCTAACGCCATGGTGAGTAACACGACGATGGTGAATCCACGCTGGGCATTGAGGGAACGGAGCGCCACCCGCGTATCCTGCGTGAGGTCCGACCACCAACGCCGCCGGGTTCGCCGCGCCGTTCTCCGGCTATCGATGTCAACGAGCTCGGCGCGGGCCGCCTCCAGATCGCCGAACTGGCGCGTCGCCTCGCGCTCGGCGGCGTCGCGTGTCAGGCCGCTGCGCACCAGGTCGTCGACGCGTTGCGCCATATGAAATGCGAATTCGTCGTCTATCGAGCGCTGAATCGCCGCTATTGGCGGGCGCGCGCGTTCAACGCTCGGTATGCGGGGGGCGCGGTGGTCGGACATGGCTCGTTAGGCGCGTTGCAGGATTTTGAGGGCCGCCTGGGCGTACCGCTCGAAGTCGACGCTTTTGGCGCGCAGGGCTTTGCGGCCGGCCGCCGTCAGACGGTAGTACTTGGCCTTGCGGTTGTTCTCGGATAAGCGCCACTCCGCTTCGAGCCAGTCGCGCTCCTCCAACCGGTGCAACGCCACGTATAGCGCGCGATCTTCGACTTGAATGGTGCCGTCGCTCGTCTCTTTGATCCACGAAGCGACCGCGTACCCATGCCGAGGTCCCCAGGTCAGCGCCTTCAAGACAAGCACGTCGAGCGTTCCTTGCAGAAGGTCCAGATTCTGTGAGGCCACGACCGTTCCCCGGAAGTGTTCCGGGGAAACATGCTGCGCGTTCGGCTTTTCTGTCAAGCGGGGAAGGCGCGCAGCGCGCCTGCCGCGCATCACGTACTACCGTCGCGCGGCAGGTGCTTCTGCGGCCACCTTTTCACGACGCTCGACTTCCTCTTCTGTCGGCTGTTCGAGCGCGAAAGATCCGTATCCGATCGACCCGCCACGCTCGAATTTCGCGAAGATCACGCCGGTGGTGGACGTTTGCGAGCCTATGGGTTTCAGCCCCGCTGGAATTGTTCCTTCTGCGAAGAGGCGTTTCCCGGTTCCGAGAACGAGCGGGAAGAACCACAACCGGTATTCATCGATGAGATCGTGCTTCAGCAGCGTCTGAATGAGGTTGCCGCTGCCATGTACTTGAATCTCGGGTCCATCGCCGCGCTTGAGCTCTGCCACTGCGCGGGCCACATCAGCGCCTAACAACTTCGAAGTCTGCCAATCGAGCGTGTCGAGCGTTTTCGAAGCGACGTATTTGGTCGCTTTGTTGAGGGCTGTCGCTGCCGGATCATCGGTCACATGCGGCCAATGGGCGGCAAAGATTTCGTACGTCTTGCGCCCGAGGAGGAGGTCGAACGGCTTGCCCATGAATTCGTCCATGATGTTGCCCATCGTGGCGTCCCAGTATTTCACGGACCAGCCGCCGTGCTCAAAACCGCCGCTCTTGTCTTCTTCAGGGCCACCGGGCGCCTGCATAACGCCGTCGAGCGTCAGAAACGTGTTGATCGTGAGTTTACGCATGATGAAACCTCAACGAGTAAGCGTCAGCGTGAGGGGTTGACGTTCGCTGCGTTCGCGTTGAGGAAGGGAATCACCACCGCCGCGAGCGCTGGATCAGCAAACAGGTTGTAGTGCGTGGTTCCGGGAACGATGGCCAGTTGTGCGTTCTGTGCACGCAGGGCCCCGTCCCAGCCGGCATCACGTTTGCCACCGCCTAACAAACCGAACATCTCAACGGCATGTGCGGGAGGGAAAATGTCGCCGTCAGCGGCGACGATGAGCGTGGTGGCCTTGATCCCGGCGAATTGCTGTGACAAGTCGAAATCTTTCTTCATCAGGTCGCCGAGCTTGTCCAGCAGCTTTGGAAAGTCCGCGGGACGCGGGGCGATGGCGTTGTACAGCTGATACATCGGCGTCTCTTTCATCATCGGCGCGGCGGCAGACGTCACCTGCGCCTGCTGCTGCAGAATTTCGGGGTAGAACGCGTTGCGTCGAATCAATGCGGACACAGCCACGAGTCTGCCGATCAACTCCGGATATTTGATCGCGGTATGAATGGCAACGCCGCCGCCTAACGAATATCCCATTACATCGGGCCGCTGGAGACGCAGATGCTTGATCAGCGCGGCGATATCGTCGGCCATCAGCGCCGGATCGATCGGTCGATCGATATCGGCGGTGCGGCCATGCCCCTGAAGGTCGACGAGAATGACCTGATGATTCTTCGCCAACGCCGCGATGTTCGTTCCGAACATGCTGCCAGCGCCAAGCCCGCCATGCAGCAGGATCAGCGGCCGACCCGAACCGTGTGTTTCGTAGTACAGCTTGAGGCCGTTGACGTTGGCGTATTTGCCGGGCCCGGTCTTTCCGCCCCAAGGATTAGCGTTGGCGGTTTGAGCAGACGCAGATGACGAATACGCAACGAGTATCGTGGCACTCGCAAAAGCCAAGCTAGAAATCGAACGCATCGTGAATCTCCAGTTGTGTGTTGTCGAGCGCTCGACCCTTTGACCGGCGCTGCGCGAAAAACTCATCGCTCAATGGAGACGTCGAACGAGCGAGGCGCAGATCGACAACGATCTGCGACCCCTCACGTGTGGACTACTTCGCAACGACTCGCACGCGGCGGCGACTGAACCGTTTGACCGGAGGTTTACTGCGTTGTCGTCTCCGCGCGGGCCGCTTTTTCAGCGACGGCGGCGCGGAGATAGCACGATCGTGCGTCGACGGCTCCGGCGTATCATCCGCTCCGACCTCGTCAGGCTCACGCGAGAGATCGCGTATGACATCCTGCAGGAAGGCGATCATGCGTTTGCGCTGCGTTTTTGGTGTCGCACTCCACTTCTCGTTGTCTGCGCGCCTGTGCGCGATCTTGAACTTCATTCCGGCAAGCGACGTGGTGTAATCGTTTGCGTTGAGTTTGCGAACGTTTTGGTGTGCGAGGATATACCAGTGGTATTCTGTTCCCACGGGCACTCCAGATCCTTCAGGAGCGCGGCCTGCGCG
Organism: Gemmatimonadota bacterium; assembly: GCA_040753195.1. Taxonomy (GTDB): domain Bacteria; phylum Gemmatimonadota; class Gemmatimonadetes; order Gemmatimonadales; family Gemmatimonadaceae; genus DASYRX01. Next base: position 7,593 of record JBFMFA010000078.1, read on the forward strand.
CCGTTTTGTCACGGCGTAGCTGATCTGCCATAAGTCCGGCGTGATTTTCTTCTCTTTCCACTCCCCCTGGTCGTAGTACCATTTGTGACTGCGGCCGATCTTCATCCCCGTGTATTTCTTCCCCTCGTACTCCTTGAAATCGTCGTACGAGACTGCGGGATCGCTCTTGCTCGTTTTCTTGCGCGCTGTCGCCGGGCTGGACTTTGTGGCCATTGATGCATGCCCTCCTGCCGGCGTCGTTGCAAGCGACAGACCCGCAAAGCGGTGGCTAGCGGGGCAACGGTTACGCTTGGCTGTGCTGTCAAACTCAGTCGATACCGATCAACGAGGAGAGCATGACACGTCTCGCACGCACGATCGCCGTGTTTGCGGTTTTCGGATTCGCCGGAGCAGAGTGGGCTGCCGCGCAACCACGACCGGCGAGAGACACCACGATCGACGTGGCGACTCGTACGCAGATCGTCGAAACACTCATTGCGCGCCTCGACGCGGGATACGTTTTTCCCGACAAGGCGACGGAGATGGGCCGTGATCTACGAGCCCGGCTCGCGCGCGGAGACTACGCAAACGTCACGAGTGCCGTCGGGTTTGCCGATTCACTCACCGCCCACCTGCAAAGCGTGAGTCACGACAAACACCTTCGCGTTAGGTACGGCGACCAGCAGCCTCAACGGCCCTCGGCGGAAGAGATGGCCGAGCGTCGCGAACGGATGCGTGCCGACAACTACGGCATCGGAAAGCCGGAACGTTTGGAAGGGAACGTCGCGTACCTGGAACTGCGCACGTTTGGTATTGGCCCAGAGGTGATGGGAGCTGCAATGAGTGAGGCGATGTCAGCGGTCGCCGATGCGGCGGCACTTATCATAGATGTGCGCAACAATGGCGGCGGGAGTCCGTTCGCGGTGGCGTTTGCCTCGAGCTACCTGTTTGGTCCGGACAGCGTGCACCTCAACTCGCTGTACTTTAGACCCGCAGATCGCACCGATCACTTCTGGACGCGGTCGTCGGTACCAGGGAAGCGGTTTGGGCCCGACAAACCGGTTTATGTCCTAACGAGTCGCCGCACATTCTCGGCGGCGGAAGAATTCACGTACAACCTGCAGTCGCTGAAGCGTGCGACCATCGTGGGTGATACAACGGGTGGCGGGGCACATCCCGGCGGCGGACAACAACTCAACGATCGCTTCATGGTGTTCGTGCCGAGTGGTCGTGCGATTAACCCGATCACAAAGACAAACTGGGAAGGAACGGGCGTGCGTCCCGATATCGCGGTGCCGAGCCAGGAGGCGAAAGAAGCCGCGCATCGGGCCGCGCTGCAGCGGTTAAAAGGCGGAAAGTCGTAGCAGCGCTGCCGAAACAAAGGCCGGCCTTGCACGGGGCCGGCCTTTTTTCGTGCCAATTGACAAGCCGGCGGCGGCGGTTTATTGAACCATTAAGTTAAGTAACCCGAGGGTTACTGGTTCTCGACGGAGTCATCGCATGTCCGACCCGCTAAGCACCACGTTCGCGGCGCTGGCCGATCCGACACGCCGCGCCATTCTTGCGCGTCTCGCGTTAGGCGAAGCGACTGTTAAGGAACTGTCGGCGCCTTTTCCCATGAGCGGCCCGGCCATTTCCAAACATTTGCGTGTGCTCGAACGCGCAGGACTGATTGCCCGCGGGCGTGAAGCGCAATGGCGGCCGTGCCGCATCGAGGCCACCCCGCTCAAAGCGGTTGCCGACTGGGCCGAAAAGTAC
>JBFMFA010000079.1:0-9317 GCA_040753195.1 Gemmatimonadota bacterium
GAGCAGCAGCCCGGCTGCTCCCGCGATGCAGATCGCCGTCAATTCCAGAACGCCGTGTGGCGCGACGAATTTGATGAGGAGCGAAGCGATTCCCTTCGACGTGTACAGTCCCAGCACCCCGCCGATCGCCACGCCATTGGTCAGGAGAAGGATCAGCGTACCGATCCCCGCTGTTAGGCCGAATGCAAAGGCGGCGAATGTCACCTGGACGTTGTTGGCGATAATCCCGCTCGCCATGACAGGCCGGAACAGCTCAGGGTCCTCGATATAGCCCGTTCCTTGCCGCGCGCGTTCGACCCCTTCTTCCGCGCGATCGAGCATCCCTGGTGGCAAAAAGGTCTCCGCGACCGTTGGATCCCGCACCACCGCGAGGTGCGCGATGACGGCCGGGCCAAAGAACACCACCGCGGCAAGTAGAATCGGGCGCCAGGAGCGTCGCACTTCACGCGGGCCTTGCAGCGCGAGTGTTCGCAGCGCCGAGCCTAACGTGACGGATCGGCCGCGATACAGGAGGTTGTGTGCGGCAGCCACGAGCCGCGAGAGAAAGAACACCTCGGCGTCCTGCTGGCCGCGTGACGCGGTTTGCAGCCGCGCGAGATCGTTGGCTGCGTCGCGGTAGCTCTCCACAAACTCGCGTACCTGGTGCTCGGGTAGCCGCTTGAGACCTCCACCCTGCGCGCCGTGCAGCAGAGCCGCGAATGCGCTCCATCCCTTGGATCCCGCGGCCACGATGGCGTTTCGGTCGCGCGCGGCGCCGGTTTCCCGGATGGCCACGGCGCCGTGTTCGCGAGCGCGGCGCTCGTCCTCGTATAGCGCCAGCAGGCGCGTGAGCGCAGGGGCGTCTCCAGGTGGAAGGAACGCACCTAACCGTTGCGCCAGCTGTTCCGCCAGCTCGTTGCGGCGGGCCGTCGTTAGGTCGACGCGCCGCTCCGCAAACCGCTCCAGAACGAGGAATTCTTCATTTGTTAGGCGCGCCAGCGCCGTAGCAGACTCGGCCGCCGTTCCCTTGCGTACCGTGGGTGCCGTGCTTTCCCGTACGGCCAAGGCCTCGCGCACAACGATAGTCCCTGCGGCGAGATCCCCCAGCCGTTTTCCCCGCTTCGTCAGGATCACGCTCGCTATCGCAACGCCGTACGTAAAGAGCGGCTGCATGTCCAACAGTCGCACCAGGTTGCGTACGGCGGACGCCGCGAACGTCACCGAGTATCCGCCGTCGCGCACCGCACGCAAACGCAGCAGCCGCTTCCCCGGCGTCTGTCCGTCTGCGAGACCCTCGAAGAAGACGTAGTACCCCCACAGAATCGCGAACAGCAGCAGATACATGATCGCCGCGATCCACGCGCCGCTCGCCGTTCCGCCAAGTATTTGGCGTCGGAGGCCTAACGACCCAAGCCCCAGCAACACCGTGAGGTATACGGCCAGACAGATCGCGTAGTCGATGAGAGCCGCCGCGACGCGCGATCCCACCCCGGCGATCGTATACGTCAGAACGACGAGTTCAGGCGTCTCGACGTCGACGGTCTGCGCGAAGCTGAGAGGCTGCCGGCGCATTTGTTAGGCGGTTCTCATGTGAGAGGTATCACACGTTATGCCAGAGGCCGCCACGCTCGTTATGCTTCTCGTTATGCCTTACGCGCCGTGGTCATGGGGAGCGCCGGCGAGAGGCGCGGGCGGGAATCGAACCCGCGAATAGCGGTTTTGCAGACCGCTGCCTTACCACTTGGCTACCGCGCCGAACTACGCGAAAGGTCGCACCACGCTGATCCGCGGGGCAAGGGAATGCGAGGCGCATTCGTGCATCGACGCCACATGTTCTGGAACAAAATTCCGTCTGGCGCTATACCGCCCATGCCTTAGCTTGGCGCGTCCGTACGCTCAAGGCGTTATGCGCACGTCCCGGTTGCCCCTGCTCGCTCTCCTTGCCGCTCCGCTGGCGTTAGGCGCACAGCCAACGCCTGGTGCCCTCGTCCCCACCGTCTATGGTGTCGGCAACGGACTCTCCTGGCAGGCCCGCTCCACAATCGTGACTGCCTCCAACCCGTTCGATCCGCAGTATTTCGCCGCTCCTGGCGGACGACTCGATGGCGTCGCCGGACTCGTGATCTACCAGGGCTCCAGCAGCTTTCTCTGCACAGGTTCGCTCTTCGCCGTTGACCATATCCTCACGGCCGCCCACTGCGTGACGGGAGCGAATGGGGTCGCTCAGTTCGATTCAATCCAAGCGGTTTTCTTTCCGCCTGACAACGGCGGGCTCCCTGAGGTTCACAGCGTCGAATATGCCCGGATCGCGCCGGGTTACACGGGCGAGGTCATCGACGAAAACGACGTCGCTGTCCTCAAGCTCAAGACGACCCCCTCAGCCAGCCTTACGCGCTACAGCCTGTACACCGGGCCAGCCACGGGAAGCGTCTTCGAAGTTTCTGGTTTCGGCGCATCGGGGCGCGGTAGCACCGGATTCACGTTCGCTGACGGGACCCGAAGGGTCGCACGGAATCGGTACGACTTTTCGTTTGCCGACGCCGTCTGGGGAGGCTTTTGGACCGGCTTCTTCGGAAGCGCAGGCGTCGACGTCCTCCTCGCTGACTTCGACAGCCCGCATCCTGTGAACAACTCGTCGTGCGCCATCGAATTCGCGATCCTCGGCACTCAGAACTTCTGCGATCTTGGCCTGATGGAGTGGGAAGGCGGTCTCGGCCCCGGCGACTCTGGCGGTCCGAACTTCATCAATGGACAGCTCGCCGGAGTTAACTCGTTCATCCTGAGTTTCGGATCGGGCTTCGGTGACCGCGACGACTTCCTCAATGGCAGTTGGGGAGAGTTCTCTGGCTACACCCGCATCGATCGGCACATGCAATGGATCGGCGCGGTGACGCCCGAGCCCGGATCGCTCGTGCTACTAGGAACCGGATTGCTGAGCCTTTTCGGAGCGGGATACCGCCGTCGACGGCGCTAGAACTTCACTCGCATGACACGGCCGCACCGCTTGGGTGCGGCCTTTTTGTTTGGGATGATCGCTGCTTACCAGAATCGACGCTGGTCGGTAGCGTGCACGAGTGTCATCGCCACTCGTCTCACTCCCTGATATTGAGCGCGCTCGCGCTGTTATCGCGGGGCGGCTCCACCGCACGCCGACCGTTACGTCGGCGTTTCTGAGCCGCCAGTGCAAAGCACGCGTTTCGCTCAAGCTCGAGCTATTTCAGAAGACCGGCTCGTTCAAGCCGCGCGGCGTCCTGAACGCGCTTTCGACGCTCGACGAAAGTGAAAAAGCCCGCGGAGTCATATCTCTGTCCGCCGGGAACCACGCCCAAGCCCTGGCGTGGGGGGCCGCTTCACTCGGTATCCGTTCGACAATCGTTATGCCGCGCAGCGCGCAGCAGAGCAAAATCGACGCGACGCGTGGCTACGGCGGCGAAGTCGTGCTCACCGATAGCGACCTGCTCGAAACCTGTCTGACCATACAGCGCGAGCGGGATCTTACGCTCATTCACCCTTTTGACGATCCGAGAGTCATTGCCGGGCAGGCCACCGTTGGGATGGAGTTGGTGGACGATGTCCCTGACGTCGATGTCGTGATCGTGGCGTGTGGCGGCGGTGGGTTGATCTCGGGCGTGGCGACAGCGGTGAAGCTGCGCCGACCGACAGCGCGCGTAATTGGAGTAGAGCCGCAAGGCGCTAGCGCCATGACGCAGAGCCTCGAGCGGGGTGAGCCCGTTCGGCTTCAGTTTCTCGATACCATCGCTGACGGACTGGCGGCGCCTTTTGCCGGGCGTCTGAACCTTGCGCACGTGCAAGCCTACGTCGATCAGATGCTGCTTGTCTCCGACCGCGATATCGTCGCCGCGTTAGGCGTTCTCGTGGAGCGCTGCAAGGTTGTCGCCGAGCCGGCGGGTGCCGCCGCTGTCGCGCCCCTGCTTACGGGTGCCCTAACGATCGAGCCGGACGCGCGTGTCGCGGCGATCATCTGCGGAGGCAATATCGATCGCCAGCGCCTCAAATCCCTGCTATGAGCCCATTCTACTAACTAGCAGCTAGCAACTATTGCCTGCTCCTATTCTCCCACCGCGCGCTCGTCCCTCTGACGTCGATGTGTGCGAACGGCCCGCGCGGTCCCATCGCTTGATAGCGACCCAGGCCCCCCGCCAGGTGAGGGTAGCGTTTCTCGACATCACCCACTGCGCGATGAATCAGATCGGTATCTCGAAAATCCAGACGCCCATCGCCGGATAGGTCGTCCATGCGACCATCCCCATTGCTGTCGATGATGATGTCGGCTGCGTCCCCGTACTGATGCCGGCTGGCCCGCGCCATCCCTTCCCCGACGCCCCGGTCGTTGTAGTACGGCGCGCGAAATCCTGACAGCACTACGGCCCCCGTCGCGCGCACGCCGTTTGCGCTCAGCGTCTGCATAACGAGTTCCAGCTTGTCGATCAATTTCTCTTCCAGCACCACGTACTTCGGCCACTTGGTGCGCTGATCGTGCGTGAGAAAATCCCCGAGCACAAAGTGTGTTGACAGCGGCAGACGTTCGTTCGCCGGTGTCACCTCGACAAAACCATCGGGATTGAAATAGTTGCGCGCCATCATCCAGCGCTCTGCGGGCCAGCGTCCGAGCCGATAGCCATTCAGGACCTCACCGCGCTTCTCGCCAAACGGGCGCATAACGAGCAGAGTAAAAGGACCACCCCGCGACGCCACGCGCAGCGCACTCGGCGTGTGAATGGCGCGCTCGCCGAAGCGGTCGATAAAACCTGGTATCTCGAGAGCTTCGGCAGCCGTCAGCGCCCGAAAGCGCAGCGCACCGCTCCACCCGAACAACGAATCGGCGATTTCCACATGCGGACCGGTATCGACCGGGGTCATCGATACCGCCGCGCCCGTCCCATCGTCCGCGAACAGGCTGTCGTTAGGCGACAGCAACAACTCGTCGCGACCGACGACCCGCCAGAGGGCGCCGACCGTGAGAACGCCAACGAGTCCCCACCATGCAAGCCTCCATCGCTCGCTCCGCAGCATTGCGTCTCTTACACCAGCGGCCGCGCCACGCTTCACCCGATCGTGTCGCCCAGCAAGCGATAGAAGTTGCCGCCTAGAATACGATCGATCTCTGCCGCCGGACGCCGCCGCGCCTCCAGCGCGCGTCGAATCGTCTCCATCCGCCTCGGATGATTCAGCTCCGAGATGAAGAAGGGCCACCGAAACGTCGCGGCAGTCACCGGCCGCAAACGGGACAGCTCGTCGATGAGTTTCTGCTTCTCCTCAGGCGTGTCTGGAATACTGCGGTGCTCGCGATCGCTTCCGATCCCGACGTGTTCGACACCCGCCACGTTGATGGCGTGTTCGATGTGTGCCACGTACGTGTCCAGCGTGTTGCGCTCGTTAGGCCCGAGATACGGATTGATCTGATAGATGCCGATGACACCGCCGCGTTCTGCCATCGCTCTGAGCAAAGCGTCGGACTTGTTGCGCGGGTGATCGAACACCGCCTTGCATCCCGCGTGAGTGATCGCCACGGGCGTGCCGGCATGCATGACGGCATCGAGCGACGTCGCTTCCCCGCTGTGCGATACGTCCACCAGCATGCGCCGAGCCTTCATGCCCTCGAGCACCGCCAGCCCGAAATGCGAAAGACCCGTGTTCGTGCGCTCCAAACAGCCGTCGCCTAACAAATTGCGCGTGTTGTACGTGAGCTGAACGATACGCACACCTAACGTGTACAACTCGTCCAGGCGCGCCACATCGTCGCCGATCGGCGTGGCATTCTGCGTGTAATACACGAGCCCAATCGTTCCTTCCGCGGCGGCCCGATCCACATCGCGAATCGTCGTGGCCTTGCTTAGGCGCCCGCGCATCGCCGCGATGTGCGCGTCATAACCGGCGATCTCGGCGCGCATGTCGTCGAAAGCACTCGCACCCTGCAGCGCCGGATTCCCTACTGTGACCACACACGCGCGCATCCCGCTCCCACGAATCTCGTCCAGAAGAGCCGGCGAGTAATCGAGATGTATTTCGCCCAGCCCGTCAATTACAGGCGGGCGCGTCGGCTGGCTGCGAGGCAGCCCAGCTACCCGGGCGAATGCCACCGCACTCAATCCGGCTACGAAGTCACGTCGGCCTAGCATAGACGCCAAAAGTAGCTCCGGCGGTGCCCACGTCGAGCATGAATTCAGGAAGGCACGCGAATTGATGAGCGACCGGTAATCCGTGCAGTTTTTGCAGCAAGGAGCACGGTTTCATCAGATTAGTGGCGGATTTCGTGCAACGTGACGACCCAGACTTGCAGCACATGCACGGATACCGCTACACTTGGTCCTTCGCATCCCCACCCTCGTTTCAGCAACCTAAATGACCTATACCGCTTCACCCTCCGCTTCGCGACGCGCGGCACTTCAGGCCGTTGCGGCACGTGATCCTCGGGCGCACGTCAACGGCAACGGCGCCGGTCCCATCCCAGCACCGGTCTCCGAGTGGTTCGGGATCAACACCTTTGGCGTTCGCCAGATGCGCGCAAAGCTCCCGGCCGAAGTGTTCGGGAAGCTCATCGGCGCTATACGAATGGGGAAAAAGCTCGACATCGAGGTAGCCCCGACCGTAGCGCAGGTCATTCGAGAGTGGGCCACGTCGCGCGGCGCCACGCACTTCACGCACTGGTTCCAACCGCAGACCGGTCTCACGGCCGAGAAGCACGACTCCTTCCTCGACTTCGACGAGAACAAGCAGCCGATCGAGCAATTCTCCGGGTCGCAGCTCATTCAGTCGGAGCCGGACGCGTCGTCGTTCCCGTCTGGCGGCCTGCGTGCAACATGGGAAGCGCGCGGGTACACCGCGTGGAATCCTGCGTCTCCGGTCTTCATCATCGAGATCGGCGGCGCAAAAACGCTGTGCATCCCGTCCGTCTTCATCGGCTATAACGGGGAAGCGCTCGATGAAATGACGCCGCTCCTGCGCTCGAGCGACGCCCTCTCCGAAAAGGCCATCGCGCTGCTCGAGTTGCTGGGCGACAAAGGGGTTTATCGCGTCTACACCACGTTAGGCCCTGAGCAGGAGTACTTTCTGGTCGATCGCGGCCTCTTTGCATTGCGACCTGATCTCGTTATGGGCGGTCGCACCCTCCTCGGCGCCCCGCCTCCGCGCGGCCAGCAGCTCGAGGATCACTACTTCGCCGGCATTCCCGAGCGTGTGCAGGCGTGCATCCTCGAAGTCGAACAGGAGCTGTACAAGCTCGGCATCCCCATCCGTACTCGACACAACGAAGTTGCTCCGTCGCAATTCGAGATGGCGCCTGTGTTCGAAGAGTCGGACATCGCCGTCGACCATAATCAGCTCGTTATGGCCACGCTGCGTCGCGTTGCGATGCGTCATGGCCTAACGGCCCTGCTGCATGAAAAGCCCTTCGCAGGCATCAACGGTTCGGGGAAGCACTGCAACTGGTCCATGTCCGTCGCAGCCGACACGTCGCTTGACGGCTTGAACCTGTTGAAGCCTGGAAAGACGCCGCATCAGAACGTCCGCTTCCTCGTCTTCCTCGCCGCCGTGCTCAAAGCGGTGCACAAGTACAGCGGTCTGCTCCGCGCCGGCATCGCCACATCCGGCAACGAGCACCGGTTAGGCGCCAACGAAGCGCCACCCGCGATCATATCCGTCTTTATGGGCGACATGCTCACGCGCTTGATCGAAAACATCGCGGCGGGGAAAGCCGCGGGACACGGTGCCGAGCAGGAGTTGATCAAGCTGGGCGTCAACAAGCTCCCTGAAATCGAGAAGGACAACACCGACCGCAATCGGACGTCTCCGTTCGCCTTCACCGGCAACAAGTTCGAGTATCGCGCGGTTGGCTCGTCGCAGTCCATCGCGTTTCCGGTCATGCTGCTCAATGCCACGGTCGCAGCGTCGATTGGTGAAGTCACTGACCGCATCAAGGAAGCGAAGAAGAAGCACAAAAACGTCGACGACGCGGTCATGGTCGTCGTGCGCGAAGTCTTCCGCGAAACCAAGAACGTCCGTTTCGAGGGAAACAACTACGCCGAGTCGTGGGTGAAGGAAGCGGCCAAGCGTGGTCTTCCCAATTTGCGTCGCACGCCGGAGGCGTTAGGCCAGCTCGTCACAAAGCCGACACGAGATCTCTTTAACAATCTTGGCATCCTCTCCAAAGAAGAACTCGAGTCGCGTTACCACGTCCGTGTCGAGCGCTACGTGAAAGACATGCTCATCGAATGCCAGACGCTCATCGAGATCGTCGACACGATGGTGCTTCCCGCGTCGTTCGAGTATGCCAACCGGCTCGCCGACGGTGCGGCGCTCGCCAAAACGGCCGGCATCAAGAAGGTCCCGCAGCTCTCAGCGGCCAACGACCTCGGCGGCACGATCTTGGCCCTGCAGGAGGCGCGCGCTGAACTCGGCGTCGTCTGCGACAAAGCGGGTCACATGCACGATGAGCCGGAGGCCGCGGCAAAACTGCTGACCAGCCGCGGCGCCGACGCGATGGCTGAAGTGCGCTCGTTATGCGACCAGCTGGAGCTGAAGATCGCCGACGATCTCTGGCCGCTGCCAAAGTACCGCGAGATCCTCTTCCCGGTGTAAGCAGCGGATACTTCGCTACCTAACGCGCGTCGGATATGACCGGCGGTCTCGCAGGCGTGTCCAAGAGTGACATTCTCGAGCTGGTGGCGCAGAGCAACGTGAAGTTTCTGCGCCTCCAGTTCACGGACATCCTTGGTATCAACAAAAATGTCGAAGTCCCGCGTTCCCAGTTCGACAAAGCGCTGGACGGCGACATCATGTTCGACGGTTCCTCGATCGAAGGCTTCGTGCGGATCGAGGAGTCGGACATGTTGCTCAAGCCGGACCTAACGACGTTCCGCGTCTTTCCCTGGGGTGCGCCCGAGAATCGCGTCGCGCGCCTCATCTGCGACATCTCGCACCCCGACGGGCGTCCCTTCGCCGGCGATCCACGCGGCGTGTTGCGCCGTCAGATTGAACGCGCCGCCAAGGCCGGCTTCACGATGAACGCCGGCATGGAAGCGGAGTTCTTCATGTTCCGCCCCGGCCGCGAAGGTCAGGCCGCAACGGCGACGCACGATGTCGGCGGATACTTCGATCTCGCGCCGGCCGACCTCGGCGAAGACGCGCGTCGCGCAATTGTCGCCGCGCTGGAGCAGATGGGCTTCGAAGTGGAAGCCGCGCATCACGAGGTCGCCCACGGACAGCACGAGATTGATTTTCGTTATGCGGACGCCCTAACGACAGCGGACAACATCGCGACCTTCCGTTTCGTCGTGAAATACATCGCGCAGCAGTTTGGTCTCATCGCGTCGTTCATG
>JBFMFA010000080.1:0-9295 GCA_040753195.1 Gemmatimonadota bacterium
TCGATAACCTGCAGCCCATCGGCTCCTTCAAGATTCGCGGCGCCACGAACACGATCTTGCAGGCGGATCCCGCTGCCCTGCGCGAAGGCGTCTGGACGGCCAGCGCCGGAAACATGGCCCAGGGCGTCGCCTGGTGCGCGCGCGCGTTGAACATCCCGTGCCGCGTCGTCGTACCGGATCACGCGCCCGCCGCAAAAACCGAAGCCGTCGAGCGCCTCGGCGCATCAATCGTTAGGGTTCCGTTCGCCGAGTGGTGGGAGATCATGGTGACGCACGAGTGGACCGGCGCGCGTGGGGTCTTCATTCACCCCGTCTCCAACCCCGACGTGATTGCCGGCAACGGAACCATTGGACTGGAGATCCTGGAAGACCTGCCCGACGTCGCACGCGTCATCGTGCCATACGGCGGTGGTGGTTTGAGCTGCGGTATCGCGTCGGCCGTCGGTTCGATCACTCCATCGCCGCGAGTCTATGCGGCGGAAGTCGAGACGTCGGCGGCGTTCGCCGCTGCACTCGCCGCCGGTGAGCCAGTGACGACCACGTACACGCCGAGCTTTGTGGATGGCATTGGCAGTAGCAAAGTGTTGCAGGAGATGTGGCCGTTGGTGCAGCGCCTTCTCTCCGGTTCGATCGTCGTGTCTCTGCGTCAAGTTGCAGACGCAATACGGCTCCTCGCACAGCGCGGGCATGTCGTTGCCGAAGGCGCCGGTGCTGCCGCCCTCGCTGCCTTTCAAGTCTCACAACAGGGCGGACCGACGGTATGCGTAGTGTCTGGCGGCAACATCGACGAGCGGAAACTCGTTAGGATTTTCAATGGCGAAATTCCTTAGAATCATCATCTTGCTGGCCGCCCTGCCACGTGTGTTTGCCGCGCAGCAGGTCGGTGGGTACGACTTCACGCGCGCCCGCAGCGTGATCGACTCCGTGATGCGCGCCGACCGTATCCCTTCCATTGCCGTGGCCGTGGCAAAGGGAGATCGGATTCTCTGGGAGACCGGCGTCGGGTTCGCGAACGTGGAGCGGCAGCTGCAAGCCACGGCGCACACGCCGTACTCGCTTGCCTCGATCTCGAAGCCGTTCACCGCGACGGGGATCATGGTGCTGGCACAACAAGGGCTCGTTAGGGTCACGGCTCCGGTGAACCACTATCTCGGTGGTGCCCGGGTCGTAGCGCGCGAAGGGAACCCCGATGCCATGACGCTGCAACGGATCCTCACGCACACGGCCGGCCTTCCACTGCATTACCAGTTTTTCTATCAGGACGCCGGGTATTCGCGTCCACCGATGGACACGACAATCAGGCGCTACGCCGTCGCGGTCTATCCGCCGGGCGAGACGTATCAGTACTCCAACCTTGGCTTCGGTCTGCTCGACTATGTCATAACGCGAAAGTCTGGCATGCCATACGCCGACTTCATGCGTCGCGAAGTGTTCGCACCATTGGGCCTAACGAGCACAAGCGTGGGAGTCACCTCAGGCCCGACGGGGCGCCACGCCGAACGGTACGACGCCGATAACAAGCCGATTCCCTACTACACGTTCGATCATCCGGGGGCATCCGAGGTCTATTCCAGCGCCCACGACCTCGCGCGCTTCGGACTCTTTCACCTCGGCGCGCGCCTTCCAGGGCAACGCCAGATCCTGGCGCGCGAGACGGTGCAGGACATGCAGCGCGACGTCGCTCGCGAGAACCCTGACGCGACGCGGGGATTGGGCTGGGGGATCCGCGTCGTGAACGGCGTCCGGCGCGTGGCGCACGGCGGGGGCATGCCCGGCGTCTCCACCATGCTCGCGCTGTACCCCGACGAGCAGGTCGTCATCGCGGTGCTGCTCAACAAATCGGTCCCCAGCGCCACGGAGGCGGTGATGACGGAGTTGGCGGCGATCATGATGCCGCGTTTTGCCGCCGGCGTGCGCGCGCGCCGCGCGGCAGGGCCGCCTCCAGCAGTCGAACGGCCGGTGCTGTCGCCGTTGCACGGAGAGTGGCGCGGCTTCATTCACACGTATGCCGACAGCGTGGCGGTGCGCCTAACGAGCGGCGCCGATTCGGTAACCATGGCCGTCGCGAACGGCGCACCCGTACGCGTGGACGACGTCGTGTTCCAGCGCGGCATGTTCAGCGGCCGCGCCGAAGTCCAGCTCCCTGCGCCGGACCTTGCGCGGCAGCCGCATCGGACGCTGCTGTGGCTTCGCTTGCAGGACGGGCGCCTCAGCGGCTACGCCGCCGCGATGACGACGACGCGGCGCGCGTATTACGCACTCTCGTCCTACATTAGGCTCGAGCGGACGGCGCCCTAACGAGCGAACGCCTGCGCCAGGCCGTCCATGAGCATCTGCACCGCGACCGTAATCAACAGCATCCCCATCAGGCGCTCGATCGCGATGAGTCCGCGCTCGCCGAGATAACGGCTCACGCCCGTCGCGAAGAAGAGAATCACGGCCGTGGCAAACCAGGCGAGCAGTATCGCGCCTAACCAGACAGGCCACCGTTCCGGCTCGCGACTCACCAGGATCAGTTCAGTCGCCAACGCCGACGGACCAGCTGTGTAGGGGACGGCCAGGGGGACAATGAAGGGCTCTCCGGCTACTTCCTCGCGCAACGAGTTGTCACGCGTCGGAAAGATCATGCGCATGGCGATGAGCAGCAGAACGACACCACCGGAAATACGCAGCGCCGTGGTCGATATGTGTAGTACGTCGAGGATGTACTGTCCGGCGAAGAGAAAGAAGACGAGTATCGCCAGCGCAATGACCAGTTCGCGCGCGATCACACGCCTCCGGCGCGACACCGCCACGTGCCGCAGCTCGGCCATGAAGAACGGCACGTTGCCTAACGGGTCCATTACGAAGAACATCAGCACCGCGGCTGATAGTAGCGTCATGCGTCGGGACGCCGATGAGCACGATCCGGTGTGCGCGCCACAACGAACCCGTCGGGCATTGGCTCCTGTAGCGCCTGCATTGGTTCGCCCGCGGCCGAAAGGGCGGGCTGCGCGCGCGCAGGGCGCCGAATGAGCCACGCGGCCCAGAGCACGATGGGAGGGCCGGCGATGAGGATGGCGAGCTTCATCAGCGACGCCGTCCCGGTAAACAGCGTCTCTCCGTTGAGCAGCACGTTCAGCGTGATGCCGTTATCGCCTCCGCTGGCGTTCACGCTCCCGCCGTCAGCACCCGCCACGCGGGAAATCGCTCTGACCGCCGGGCCGAGCGTGACCGCGCCCAGCCCGACCCAATACGTTAGCCAGCTCGCAAGCAGATGCCGCGGTCGCCAGCGGCTCAAGGAAAACAGCACACCGACCTCCAGACAGACAGCGCGCGCAATATAGCGCTGCTTACGTCGGCTGGATCTCCCGTACGACGACACGGCCGCCGTACTTCACGTGCGGACACTCGGCGGCCATCCGCGCCGCGGCCTGGCGGTCGCTTGCCTGAATGAGGAAGAAGCCGACCAGCTCATCGCCACCGGCGATGGGCGCGCGGCCGACGTCCACCACGTGTCCGCCTAACGCTTCACCGCCGAGCACACGCGCGCCGGTATGCGCGGCTCGGGCCCAGCGCCCGTACTCCGCGGCGCGCTCCATTTGCGTGGCCGAGTCGCCGCCGATTTCACCGTACAACATGAGCGCAAAGGAAGGTTCGGGACGCGGCGCCGGCGCGCGCATCCGACCGGTGCCCATGCCCGCGAAGAACGCGGCCAACACGATCACCGCAGCTGCGAGCCAGCCGCTCGGTCGCAGAACCCACGGCACACGCCGTTCGCGGAGCAGGGCACGCGAGCGCAGGGCGCTGATGGTGCGCTCTTCGAGGTCCGCCGGCGGCGCCACTTCGCGCGGGATGTCGCGAAGGTCGTCCACGGGGTCTGCGTCAGGGTCTTGTAACATCGTTAGGCTCTCGTATGCGGAGTGCGCGGCGCATGGCGCGTCGTGCACGAGATAGCTGGCTTTTGGACGTGCCGACTTCGATATCCAGCCGTTCGGCGATTTCTTCGTGGGTGAAGCCCATGACGTCGTGCAGGACGAGCACCGCCCGGTATCCCGTCGGCATCTGCGCGAGCGCTGTCTCGACGTCGATGCGGCCGGCGACGTCCACGGCTGGCGCGTCAGCGTGCGACTCGTTGATCACCAGGTCGTCGCGCGCGCCGCGCCAGACCTCGCGGCAGCAGTTCACGACGATGGAGCAGAGCCAGGTGCGCAACGTCGATTGCCAGGCGAAGCGGGGCAGGGCTGCCACGGCGCGGATCCACGTCTCCTGGAGCACGTCGTCGGCATCCTGACGACGTTCACCTAACAAACGAACAGCGAGCGCGTAGAGAGTTGGCGTATGGCGCTGATACAGCACACGGAACGCGGCCTCATCGCGCCCACGCAGCAGCTCCGCGACGATGTCGCGATCGTCAGGCGCGCTACGTCCGGCGCTGCTATCCGCCGCCAGAGTGTCCTTCCAGCGCGACAGCCTTCTTCACCACGATCATGATGTTGGACCACGGCTTCCCTGGGTCTACGACCACGGCCGCGTCGAGGTTGGCTGCATCGCCGAGTCCCAGCTGAGCGCTCGTTAGGTTGGGATAGAAGATCATGAGGTGTGGCTGCCAGGCGCCGACGCGTCTCCCTTGATCATTGTACAGAATCTGCGCGGCTGACATCATGTATGTCATGGCGGGGCGCGTCGGTGTTCGGTAGCGTCCCTGCCGTAACCCGTCTTCGATATCGCGATTGATTTCCTCCTGCGACTTGCCGGCCTGTAGGAGCGCACCGCGTCGTAGTTGTGTCTGCATAACGGTGGCCGAAGCCTCAGCGTCGAAGCAATGCGGTTCGACACTTTCGGGCCAGCTTCGACTCACGAGGCAGGCGTTGCCGTTGGTCCCGCGCACCGCGAGCGCGTATCCACTATCGGTGAGTACATAGATGTCGGCGGCGCCTGACACTTCTTTGGGCGCTGCGGAACGTGCGAGCGCGATCTCGTGATCGCGCGGCAGCAGCGTGCGTTTGCCGGCTCTTCCTGTGCCTTCACCCTGACCCCACGCTTCAAAGCCAACCAGCAACGACAACAGCAGCAGCGGCGCACATCGTGGACGGCGCGTTGGCATCTTCGCTCCTAGCGTCTTTGCGACTGAGTGCCGTCACCGGTGCGCATGGTTGCACGGACGACGAGCCAAGGCCATGTGCCGCGAGTCAAGTACCCAGCGGTCAGCTTGGCGCTCGGGCCCCCCGTCGGGTTATTGACTCACCGCACACAGCTCACGGCGCGTCGTTCGTCGTTAGGCACCGAGCCAGCGGCTGATCCACTCGCCCACGAAATAGCCGATCACGGCGACGCCAAGTCCAACGAGGAACATGTCGATCCCCGAGCGCCACACGCCGCGGCCCGTGAACACCGAGCGCGCCGCGCCCACGAGGAAGTGCGACGCCATCGCAAGGACAAAGGACGTCCAGATCGCCGCGCTCCCCGTGAGGAAAAAGAACGGTGCAACCGGAATCAGCGCGCCGAACGCGGTTGCGCTCCCCGTCACCCAACCTTCGCGCATCGGGGACATCGCGCGTTCGGCAATCCCCAACTCCATGCGCACTTTCTCGTCCAGCATGCGTTGAGGATTCTTCAGAGCCGCGGTCGCCAGCTGCTGTGCCGTCTCCGACGGCACGCCGCGCGCTTCGTACAGGAGCGCCAGCTCGTCGCGCTCCAGCTCGGGCATCATCGCAATTTCATCGCGCTCCATCGCGATCTCATGCGCGTAGACTTCCTGCTCGCTCTTCGCGGCGAGGTACCCGCTCGAGCCCATCGACAGCGCGTCGGCGACAAGTCCCGCTACACCGGCGAGAATGACCACGTTGTGCTGCTGCGCGCTCGCCGCACCAAGAACGCCGGCCACGAGACCGAAGTTTGCCGTTAGGCCGTCGTTGAAGCCGTACACAACATTGCGCAGAAAACCGCCGGACTCGATGCGATGCCACGGCTCGCCCGCGCTTTCACCATGCGTGAGTGTGGCGAGTTCCGTCGCATGATGGGCGCTCTCTTTCGCGAGACGCAGTGCTTCGGCGGAGCCGGTGCCACCCGACGGAATGTTGCGATGTAAATCGAGATACGCTTTGACTTCACGGCCTTCTTCGCGCAGGAGCAGGTTCAGCAGCGTTTGCGGTCCGAAGGTGCGTCCGAGGAAGGCCATGATCCGCGCGCGCGCCGACGGCTTGAATGCCGCAAGACCGTCACCCTGGTCGACGCCGAGCACGCGCTCCCAGATCGCACGATGCTGGTCCTCCACCGCGGCAAGCCGTTCAAAAACGGTGCGGCGTTTCGGGTCGCGCTCAGCGCGAGCGAGCTCGCGGTAAAGGAACGCGGCGTCGCCTTCGTCCTGGCGATGTTCTTCGAACGTCTCCCGATCGGTGACAGCGGTCGTTGCGGTCATACGGGCAATATCGCGTGGCAGGTGTGGCCGGCGCCACGCGAGCAACCATCGGCGCGGCGTGTAGTGACAGAAGGAGTGAACAGCGAGGGTACATCTATGAACAGGCAATTGGTATTTGGTGGTTTGGCGCTGCTGCTGATGGTACCAGTCGGCGCAGAGGCTCAGGCGCGCGCAGAACGCGAGCGCGCGGAGCGAGAGCGTCGGGCTGAAGAGTTGCGGGATCGGGCGCGACGCGGCGCTGGTACGTTTGCGTATACTCTTTCCCTGGATGATCGTGAACGCCCGCGCATCGGCGTCACGACCGAATCGAGCGGTATGCGCGACACGCTCGGTTTGCTCGTCTCCGAGGTTACTGAAGATGGTCCAGCCGACAAGGCGGGGATTAAGGAAGGCGATCGTATCCAGTCGGTGAACGGCGTCAATCTGCGTCTCGCGCGCGAAGATGCAGGCGAAGACGATATGGAAGGGATCGCGACGCGCCGGCTGATCCGCACGTTAGGAAAGGCGAAGATCGGCGACGAGGTCGATCTGCGCGTCTGGTCTGATGGCGCGACGAAGACCGTGAAGGTGAAGACGGTCAGTGTCGAGGATCTCATGGGCGAGAGCCGTGTGTATCGCGCCACCGTGAGCGGCGAAGATCGGGCCTCGCTAGGCATCGGGATCGGCTCCAGCGGCAGCCGGCGCGACACGTTAGGCATTCTCATAGCCAGTCTGGCCGATGATGGTCCGGCGGCAAAGGCCGGGCTCATTGAAGGGGATCGTATTCAGTCGATCAACGGCGTGGACCTGCGTGTTCCGTCCGAAGATGCCGGTGACTGGGCGATTTCGAGCTCGCGCCTGCGCCGCCTCACGCGGGAACTGGAGAAGGTGAAGGCGGGTGACGAGGTCGACCTGCGCGTCTACAGCGGCGGGAGCGTCAAGTCGGTGCGCATCAAGACCGTTGCATCGAGCGATCTGCGCCAGAGCATGGGCGGGAGCTTCTTCTTCGGCGGATCGCCGCGCACGATGGTATTCCCGCGCGGTCAAATCTCACCGATGCGTGTGATGCCGCCGGGCGGCGTGATGGTGCGGCCACGCGGCGCACCGGAGGTCCGCTATCGCCTGCGCCCGTTGGAAGACTTCGATGCGGGCCTGCTCAAGCAGCGCGTCGAAGAGCTGATGCCAAAAATTGCACCGACACTCGCGCGGAAGATCCGCACGGTGAGCATCTAGTCGCCAGTCGCTAGGTCATAGGCGCTAAACGCGTATTCCTATGACCTAGCGACTCATCGCTAGCGACGGTTGTTTAGAACTCGATCTGCGCCCCGAGTTCAACGACTCTGTTCGGCGGAATTCCAAAGAACTCGGTCGCCGAGCGTGCGTTTCGCGCCATATACGCAAAGAGCATCTTGCGCCACTTCGCCATCTTCGATGGACCCGTTGGAATCAGGCGCTCGCGACCCAGGTAATACGTGGTGTCCATGTACTTTGCCTTGACGCCGGCCTTCGTGCATAACGCGGCAATTTCCTCGGCGCTCGGCGTCTGCATGAAACCGTAGTACGCCTTCACCCGGTAGAAGCCTTGCGACAAGGGCTCAATCGTTAGGCGTTTGTCCTGCGGTACGTCCGGAAACTCGCGCGTAATCACCGATAGCAGGATCACCCGCTCATGCAGCACCTTGTTGTGCTTCAGATGATGCAGGAGCACCACCGGAACCCCCTCCGCTTCCGACGTCATGAAGACCGCCGTGCCGGGAACGCGCGGGATCCGCGGGCCTTCAATGCTCCGGAGCAGTTCCTCGACCGCCAGGGATCGTTCCAGCAGAATCACGCGCAAGAGCGCCCGGCCATGCTTCCAGGTGGTCATGATCGCGTACAGCGCCAAGCCCACGGCGATCGGGAACCAACCCCCCTGCGCGAACTTGATGATGTTGGCGCCGAAGAACGAGATGTCGATGATCAGGAACGCAATCAGGAACGCGAGCGCACGCGGCCACGTCCAGTTCCAGACTCGCTTGGCCACGACAAAATAAAGCAACGTCGTGATGATCATCGTACCGGTGACCGCAATGCCGTACGCGGCGCCGATGTTGCTGACCGACTTGAAATACAGCACGACAAACAGACATCCGAGCATCAATGCTGTATTGATTTCCGGAATGTAGATCTGGCCTCGCTCGTGTTTGGATGTGTGCACGATTGTCACGCGCGGCCAGTATCCCAACTGAACCAGTTGTTGCGTCAGCGAGAAAGCGCCGGATATCAGCGCTTGTGAAGCGATGATCGCAGCTAGCGTCGCGAGGATGATCAGCGGATACAGCAGCGGTCGCGGCGCCAACAGATAAAAAGGGTTCGATACCGCCGACGGATCACGCAGGAGCAGCGCGCCCTGCCCGAAGTAGTTCAGCAGCAGCGCCGGGAACACGAGGACAAACCAGGCGACACGAATCGGTCGCTTGCCGAAATGTCCCATGTCCGCGTAGAGCGCTTCGGCTCCGGTCACGGCCAGCACGATCGCGCCTAACAGGATGAACGCCGTTCCGCCGTGCTCAATGAAGAACGCGAGCGCGTACCAGGGATTCAACGCCAGAAGGATTTCCGGCTCCCGCACGATCTCGCGTACCCCAAGCACAGCGATGGTGGTGAACCAGAGCACCATGATCGGTCCGAACACGCTTCCCACGCGCGCGGTCCCATGCTTCTGAAAAGAAACAGCAGAAAGAGGATCACCACGGTCGGCCACATGGCGATGCGGCCGAGCGCCGGGGACGCGATCTTCAATCCTTCCATGGCGCCTAACACGGAGATCGCTGGCGTGATCACGCCATCGCCGTAGAGCAGGGCCGCGCCTAACAAGCCCACACCGATCAGCAACGCGCGCTCACGAAGCGTCACGATGCCCGCGTGCTTCCGCAG
>JBFMFA010000081.1:0-4864 GCA_040753195.1 Gemmatimonadota bacterium
GCACGCACATCCTCGAGACGACGCGCGCAGAAGAGGAACGCTTCCTGACGACAATCGACGGCGGTATGCGCCGCTTCGAGGAGCTGGCGCCGGCGCACACGACGCAAGGTTCCACCGCAGTGCGCGGTACCATCAGCGGCGACGACGCGTTCCGATTGTACGACACGTTCGGCTTCCCGATCGACCTCACCGATCTGATGGCGCGTGAGCGGGGCTATACGGTCGACATCGCCGGCTTCGAAGCAGCGCTCGCTCAGCAGCGGCAACAGTCGCAGGAAGAGCGCAAATCCAAGAAGCTGGGTGTCGGCACCGACGAACTGGCGGCGGGATGGGAGACGCCTAACGCCAAATCGCCGGCTGCCGCCGGGGGCCTCCCCGACACGGCGTTCAAAGGGTACGAGGGGGTCGAGATCGAAACGCAGGTCACGGCCGTAAAACGGCTCGCCGACGGACGTGCGGCGATTTTGCTCCGCGAGACACCGTTTTACGCAGAGTCGGGGGGACAGGTCTCGGATCAGGGTGAGATCGTCGGCGACGGCTGGCGCGTGGCCGTAGACGAGGTGCGCAGAGTCGAAGGACGTATTGCCGCGATCGGCCACCTGACCGGTGAACTCAAGTTCACGCGGGCTACCGCCCGCGTCCCGAGCGACCGCCGCCGCGACACGGAGCGCAATCACACCGCGACGCACTTGTTGCATGCCGCGCTGCGCCAAGTGTTAGGCGAGCATGTGCATCAGGCGGGGTCGCTCGTGGCGCCTGACCGGTTGCGCTTCGACTTCACGCACCACGGACCGGTGAAACCCGACGCGCTCGACACCATCGAGCAGCGCGTCAACGAGGGCATTTGGGAAGCGCGCAACGTGGAGACGCGCGAGCGGCCCTACAAAGAGGCCGTCGCTGCAGGAGCGATGGCCCTCTTCGGCGAGAAGTACGGCGACGTCGTGCGCGTAGTGACGGTGCCAGGAATCTCCGTGGAGCTGTGCGGTGGTACGCACGTGCGGAACACCAGCGAGATCGCGCTGTTTCGCATCGTGAGCGAAACCGGCGTGGCAGCCGGCGTGCGCCGGATCGAGGCCCTGACGGCTGGGAAGGCCTTCGAGTTCACGCGCGAGCGTGACCGGGCGATTCAACACGCCAGCGAGCTGGTGAAGGCAACGCCGGCCACGCTGGTGAAGCGCGTGCAGCAGCTGATCGATGAGCGGCGCGCGCTCGAGAAAAAGCTCGAGTCCCGCAGTGCGGGCGGCGGCGATCAGGCGAAACAGCTCGTCGCTACGGCAGAGCGCCTCAACGGCGTGGCGATGGTGGCTACGACGGTGCAAGCGGGGGACGTCGCCGAGCTGCAGGCGTTAGGTGACGCCGTGCGGTCCCAGCTGACCGGCGGCGTTGCGGCGTTAGGCGCCACGTTTGCGGACGGCAAGACAGCCCTGCTGCTCGTCGTCTCCGACGGGGCGCGTGACAAAGGCCTGCGCGCCGATGCGCTCATCAAGGAGGTTGCGGCCGCAGCGGGCGGACGTGGCGGCGGCAAACCGCACATGGCGCAAGCCGGGATCCCCGACGCGCAGCAGCTGCCACAGGCGTACGCGGCGTTAGGTACCGTTTTGCGGCAACATCTCGGCAGTAGCGCGTGAGCGAGACCGTGGACGCGGAGGTGCCGGCGCCGCTGGCGGCCCGCATGCAGGGACTACTGGACGCCCATGGTAGCGGCGGCGCGGACCCCCAGGCCGTTATCGACACCGTCGTGCACGCGCTGCGCGATTTCAGCGCACGCGACGTGTCCACGCACCGTGCGCTCGATCTGTTGGCCATCGATGGGTTGATCACGGCGGCCTTTGCCGCGCTGCCTGATGACGCAGCGACCGAGGAGCGTGCCGGCGACGCGGCCGCTCGGCTCATGGCGTTAGGCGACGCCCCTGTGTGATCGACATTCACACCCACCTGCTGCCTGGGGTCGACGACGGCTCGCAGTCGTTCGAGACGTCGGCCTCAGTTCTGGCGCGCTTCGCGCTCGAGGGGGTGCATACGGTCGTTTGCACGCCGCACCTCGACGCATCCCGCTCGGCGAATGCGCCGTATTCGTACTATGGCGAGTTGTTAACGGCGCTCCGCGCGCACGCGCCGCGCAGCAACAACTTCAAGCTCCTGCAAGGGTGGGAGATCAAGCTCGATCGTCCCGGATGTGATCTGACACGGCCGGAGCTTGCGTTAGGCGATTCGCGAGCGGTGCTCGTCGAGTTTCCATATGGCGCGTTGCCTGCGGGTGCCAATGAAGAAATCGCACGCCTGTGTGCGAGCGGTGTGGTTCCTGTCGTGGCGCATCCCGATCGGTATCACGAATGTACGACGGCGCACGTTCGCGCCTGGCGCGCGTCTGGGGCCGTGATTCAAACGGACGGACGCATGCTGTTAGGCGGCGGACCGCACGCCGACTTCGCGCACGCCCTGGTCGAGCAGGGGCTCATCGACTGCCTGGCGAGCGACAACCATGGCGACCTGCGCTCCGTTGCCACGGTGCGTGCCTGGTTGGCGGAGCTTGGGTCGGGAGAGGCCGCCGAGCTGCTGACGGTGGAGAACCCGCGCCGCGTGCTGGCGAACGAGCGGCCGTTGCCCGTACCATCGATCACGATCCAGCGCGGGTTATTACGCCGCCTGCGCGACCTCATGTTTCCCAGCTGACGCCCAGTGAGCACATCTTCCGAATCGAGCGTCTTCGAACAACAGGCGGCCGCGCGCCTGCGCGAGCTGGCTGCGTTGGCCACGCGTGTCGCCGGAGAGTTCGCGGCCCCGATCGCCCAGGCCGCGTCCCTCGTGCGCGACACCCTGCGCTCCGGTGGGACGCTGTTCTTTTGCGGCAACGGCGGGAGCGCCGCCGATGCGCAGCACCTCGCGACCGAATACGTGGTGCGCTACATGCGGAATCGACGCGCAATGCCGGCCATCGCGCTGACCACCGACACGTCGCTGCTCACCGCCGCCGCGAACGATTTTGGGTTCGAGCATGTGTTCGCACGTCAGATAGATGCACTCGTGAAGCCTAACGATCTTCTGGTCATTCATTCCACGAGCGGCAACTCACCCAACGTGCTGCAGGCCGCCCGTGCGGCTCGTGCACAAGGAGCCCGCGTCCTTTCGTTGAGCGCCAGAGACGGGGGTGCGCTGCGCGAATTGAGCGACCAGATCATCGTGGTGCCAACCGACCGCACCGACCGCGCGCAGGAGATCCACCTGTGTATTCAGCACGCCATCTGCGAGCTGATCGAAGCGGGAGAGAGCCGGTGATCGATCTCTCAGGGATGCGCGCCGTGGTGACGGGGGGATCGCGTGGAATAGGCGCCGCAACGGCGCTGCTGCTGGCGCGCGCCGGCGCGGATGTATGCATCGGGTACCGTGCACGCAAGGACGCCGCTGACATAGTCGTTAGGCAGATCCAGCAAGCAGGTCGCCGAGGCGCTGCCGTGGCAGGCAATCTCGCCAAACGCGAGGAGTGCGAGCACATCATGGAGCACGCCGTTCAGGCACTCGGTGGCCTCGACATTTTTGTCGGCAACGCGGGAATCTGGCCGAGCGAGGGCGTGGCGGTCGCGGATATGAGCGACGCGCAGTGGGGCCGTACCATGGCCGAGAATGTCGACGCGATGTTCTTCACCACCCGAGCAGTCGCACGCCGCATGAACGATTCCGGTCGCATCGTATTGATATCGAGTACAGCCGGCCAGCGCGGCGAGTCCTTCCACGCCGACTACGCCGCCAGCAAAGGCGCCATGATCTCGTACGTGAAATCGCTCGCCATAGAGTTGGCGCCGCGTGGCATCACCGTGAACTCCGTAGCGCCGGGGTGGGTTGATACCGACATGACGGCAACGACACTGGCTGACGCCGGGCGCGCGACGATCGCGGCGGGAATTCCCATCGGACGTGTCGCAACGGCCGAGGATATTGCCGGGCCGGTGGTTTTCCTGTGTTCGCCACTCGCTCGACACATCACCGGTGAGATCCTCAACGTGAACGGTGGGAGCGTGTTGTGCGGTTAACGCCGGCGGTCGTCTGACGCGTTGCCTAACGCCGTGAATGATTTTGACGCGCGGGTGGAGCCACCGGTGCCGGTGCGTGAGCTTGTGGCCGCGCTGGAACGCGCGGGGTACGAGGCGTGGTGCGTGGGCGGCGCCGTGCGCGACGCGCTGCTCGGTCATCCACACCTGGACTGGGATTTGGCAACGAGCGCCACACCGAACGAAGTGCGCAAGGTATTCCGTCGCACGGTGCCGGTCGGCATAGAGTTCGGCACGGTCGGTGTGTTCGATCGCGACGGGCGCATGCACGAGGTGACCACGTTTCGGCGCGATGTGCGCACGGACGGCCGCCACGCCGAAGTGGAGTTCGGCGCGAGTCTTGATGATGATCTCGCGCGTCGCGACTTCACGATAAACGCCATCGCGTATTCGCCGAGTCGCGATGAGCTGCGTGACCCATACGATGGTCGCGCGGATCTGAAACGGGGCGTGGTGCGCGCGGTTGGGACGGCGCGGCAGCGTATGCTGGAAGATCGCTTGCGCGCACTGCGCGGGTTGCGCTTCGCCGGACGCTTCGGTTTCGCGATCGAAGATGCCACTTGGCGCGCGATCGTCGAAAGCGCTCCGCATCTCGGTCGTTTATCGCGCGAGCGCGTAAAACAGGAGATCGAGAAAACGCTCGATCAGGTCACAACCGCGAGCCTAACGTTTCGCATGTGGCGCGACGCGGGTGCATTTGCGCAACTTATCCCCGAGCTGGCGACCATCCCGGATGCGACGCTCGCCGCTGTCGATGCCATCTGCAAGCCGAATCTTGCCGAAGAACTGGGCATAACGAGCGACCGGGTTCGCGGGCG
>JBFMFA010000081.1:4874-9195 GCA_040753195.1 Gemmatimonadota bacterium
ATTCTGTTTAGCACGGTCATGCCGGACGTCGCGGAGCGTGCACTGCGATCGTTGCGGTTTGCGAATCAGCAAATCAGCCACGTCGTGCACCTGTTGCGCACCTGGAAGACGTTAGGCGACGAGATGCGTCGCGCGCTACGGACCGGGCGTCCCCCACAACACACGTTGCGTCGGTGGGCAGCCCAGGCGAGCCGGCCGGCGTTTCCGCTCCTGTTGCGTGTGGCCCATGCCGTCTTCACGTCCGAGCGCGCTTCCGGTCGCGACGCGCCGACGCCGTCCGCGCTGCGAACGCTGTACAAGGACGGCGTCCGCACGGCGTACCGCGATCCAGTCGCGGTGGCCGATTTAGCGATCGACGGTGACGATCTGGTCGCCGCTGGCATCGCGCCGGGACCCGGCCTGGGTAAGATTCTCGCGGCGCTGCTCGATGCGGTGCTGGAAGATCCTTCTCGCAACACGCGCGAAACGCTGTTGGCGCTCGCGCGGCAACATGGTCGAGGCACATAGTGGTTCTGTTTCGCGGGCGCGAACACGAGTCAGTGATTGCCCACCGGTTTCGATCGGTGCGCGCGCGCTTCTCGTTCACGTCCGGTGACGGAGGGATTTTTTCGGCGCGTGTGTTCGCCAACGCCGAGCGGGCGGTGGATCTGTTCCACGGATTGAGCGGCCATCTCCCCCCGGCGGTGGACGTGCACATCTGGGATGCGCGTACCGACGAGCGCTGGACGGGAAGCGCGCTGGCACTGGAAGACGTGCGCGATGCGTATGCGCGGCTGCGCACGCCGCTTTCGATTTTTGCTGGCGTGGAGGTTACGCTGCTTGGCACGGACGATCAGTTGTCGTTGAGTGCTTCGCTGGAAGTTCACGTGCACGCCCGTTCGGACCGCTGGTATTATCTGCTGGTTGGTACGGGCCTGTTGCCTGGCGAGCCGCTCAAGCCGCGGACGTGGCGGCTGGCACCTAACGAATTTCCTCCGGCGCCGGAGATGCGTGCCGCACTGGATCGCGCCATCGAACGGTTGGGACTGGTGCGCGCGTGAGCCTAACGCCGCTGTGGTACGCGATCCTTGCGTCGCTGGCGAACCTTGTCGGCGCTGTCATCGTGGTCGCCGGGCCGATCCGCCACCCCCGACTGCTGGACGCCTGGCTGGCGTTCTCGGCCGCCTTTCTTATCGGTGTGGCGTTGCTGGATCTCCTGCCGGAGGCCGTCGTCGCGCACGGGGTCGAGGCGGCATGGCTCGTGCTCCTCGGCTATGTGCTTGTCTATGTCACCCAGCACGTGCTTGTCCCGCACTTTCACTTCGGCGAAGAAGTGCACGCCGTCAGCGCTCGGGTCAGTGTCAGTGCGTTGGCCGGGCTGCTGCTACATACATTCGTCGACGGCATGGCCATCGCGAGTGGATTTGAGGTGAGTCCACGGCTCGGTGCGCTCGTCGCCGCCGCGATCGGTTTGCACAAGGTGCCGGAGGGGGTCGCGATCGCGTCACTTTTCCTCAAGGCGGGATGGTCCTCACGCGCGGCACTGGCCGCTGCGCTTGCCCTCGGGCTGGCCACGCTCCTTGGCACGTTCCTGACCCTAACGAGCGCAGGGTTGCAGGGGATCGGGCTTGCCCTCGCCGGTGGCGTGACGCTGTACGTCGGCGCTTCGAACCTCGTCCCTGAGTTTCAGGCGAAGCGGGACCCGCTATTACCGCTGGCATTCGGACTCGGTCTGATCACTTTAATTCTTGCGCGCGGCATCACAGTCTCATGAATCCGCGGCAGCAGCAGGACTCTCTCTTTCGCGCCGCGGCGCCTAGCGAGCCGTTGGCCGCGCGCATGCGGCCGCGCCGTCTCGAGGAGTTTGTGGGGCAGGAGCGTGTGCTCGGTCGCGGCACGCCGCTGCGCGACGCCATCGAGCGTGGGAACGTGGGCTCGCTCATTCTTTGGGGTCCGCCCGGCAGCGGCAAGACGACGCTGGGCCGGCTCGTCGCGGGCTACACCGATCGCGAGTTCGTTCCGTTTTCAGCGGTGACTGAGGGCGTGCCACGGGTGCGCGAGATCATCGCCGAAGCCAGGGAGCGCCTCCAGTTAGGCAGGGGGACGATCCTCTTCGTCGATGAGATCCACCGCTTCAATCGCGCGCAGCAAGACGCTTTCCTCCCAGCAGTGGAGGCAGGCACGGTGACACTGATTGGAGCAACCACCGAGAATCCATCCTTCGAATTGAATGGCGCGCTCCTCTCGCGCACGCGCGTCGTCGTGCTCGAGCCGCTTGCGCCGAGCGACATCACCCAGCTTCTGGAGCGAGCGCTCGGGGACACGGAACAGGGACTAGGAGCGTTAGGTCTCACCGCCGCGGAGGGTGCGGTTGCGTGGCTCGCGGAGCAGTCGGACGGCGACGCGCGCCGAGCATTGACGGCGCTGGAAGCCGCCGCCCAATACGCGGGTGCGGGCGGTCGCCTAACGAAGGAGTTGCTGGGCCAGGCCCTGCAACACCGGATTCCGCGCTACGACAAGAATCGTGAGGAGCACTACAACCTCATTTCGGCGTACCACAAGGCGCTCCGTGGGAGCGATCCTAACGCCGCGCTGTACTGGCTCGCGCGCATGATCGAAGGCGGCGAAGACCCAATGTACATTGCGCGTCGTACGATTCGTTTCGCATCCGAGGACGTTGGCCTGGCCGACCCGCAGGCGCTCACGATCGCTCTGGCCGCGCGTGACGCGTATCACACGCTTGGTTCTCCGGAAGGTGATTTGGCGCTGGCCGAGGCGGCTGTTTATCTCGCGACGGCGCCGAAGTCCAATCGCGTGCACGAGGCGTGGGGCGAAGCATTGACGCTCGCGCGCGAGCATCCGGCCGAAGGTGTGCCGCTGCACATTCGTAATGCGCCCACGTCGCTGATGAAGGAACTGGGGTATGGGAAGGGGTATGAGTACGCACACGCGGTTCCAGAGGCATATATCCCGCAGGATTATTTGCCGGAGTCGCTTCGCGATACCACGCTGTACAAACCAGGGCCGTTCGGTTTCGAGAAGGAAATCGCCAAACGCATCGCGTGGTGGGCCGATCTCCGCGATCGAATCGAAAGGGGAGCGCCACACGGGAGCGCTGGTCCGCCATCATCCCCGGACGACTCGTTAGGAGGAAGTTGAAATGCGCACGACCAAATCGGTGTTTGCGGCGGCTCTCGTTGTATTTGCGACGGCGTGCTCCGTCTTCCGAGGGTCGTTCAAGGAGCCCGTCGTCTCCTTCCGCGACCTGCGCCTGACCGGTGTCGGGACGAGCGGCGGCTCGCTCGAGATCCAGCTGTCGGTGTACAACCCGAATAGCTTTCGCCTGGATGGGACTCGCCTGACGTACAACCTGTCGGTTGACAGCATTCCGGTCGGGAATGGTGTGCTCGATCAGGCATTCACTGTGCAGGAGAATGACTCGACGATTGTACGCTTGCCGCTCAGCTTCACGTACAGCGGGTTGGGCGCGGCCGGCCGTCAACTGATGCAGACGGGCTCGGTAAATTACCGGGTGACCGGTGACATCACGGTGAATACGGCGCTCGGCAGCCGCACGCGCGCGTACGACCGCACGGGTCGCTTTACCACGCTTGGCGGCAACGCCCGTTAGGCGTCTCACGCGTTAGGAGTCGACGATCGCTCGCGAACTGATTTCTCTTGCCCCGCCTGTTGAACGCGCCATCCTGATCGGGACGCCGCAAAAGGGGAGTTTGGCGCGGCATCAAATCGAGGAACACCTCGCGGAGCTCGAGCGGCTCACCGATACGGCAGGCGCGACGGTCGTCGGTACGTTGACGCAGCAGATCGATCGCCCCAACCCCGCGACCTTCCTCGGCAAGGGGAAGATCGAGGAGCTGCGCGATCTCATCGACGATCGCGACGCGACGCTGGTGATCTTCGATGACGAACTGACGCCGGCGCAGGGGAAGAATATCGAGGATAGCGTAGGCAAACGTGTCATGGACCGCGCCGAGTTGATCCTCGACATCTTCGCCACGCGAGCGCGCACGCACGAAGCGAAGCTGCAGGTGGAACTGGCGCAGCTGGAATACATGCTGCCACGCCTAACGCGAATGTGGGCGCACCTGGAGAAAACGCGCGGCGGTATCGGCATCGGCATGCGGGGCCCCGGCGAAACGCAGCTGGAAACGGACCGGAGGCTGATCAACCACCGCATCAAGCTGTTGCATGAACGGCTGGCTGACGTCGCCACGGCGCGCGAGGTGCAACGGCGCTCCCGTCGCGACGAGTTCCGCGCCTCGCTGGTGGGTTATACGAACGCCGGCAAGTCGTCCATCCTGCGGGCAATGGCCCAGGCCAA
>JBFMFA010000082.1:0-9144 GCA_040753195.1 Gemmatimonadota bacterium
CCACCGGCACGCTGGTCTACATCAACGATCCGTGGGAGCAGGGCATGCACGCGTTCAAGCCCGGCAACCGCGGCTCCCGCTACACCGAGACGTATCAGCGGTTCGTGGAAAAGCAGAACGAACTGGGACGCCAGGAGATCAAGCTCCAGGGGATTTACGTAGCGCACAACTGACGAGATACCGATGTCGAATCGATTACTTGAGCTCGAGAAGTCGTTAGGTCGCGCCGCGACCGCCGTTCGTGGCAAACCCCGCTCGCGCAAGGTGCGTCCGGCACCCGCGAAACCAGTGCCCCCGCCAACGCCGGCTGCCAAACCCGCCGCTCCTGCACCAACGGCTGCCCCAGCAACGCCTAACGCGCCGGCCGCCACGGTCACCGCGCCGGCCAAGCAAGCTGCCGTGGCGCGCGCCGCGAGCGCGGTAAACTATCGCGTCCCCGGCATCGTCGCTCCGCTCAAGCAACCCTCCGGGATGACGTGCTGGGCCACCGTTACGACCATCATGGTGATGTGGAAGCAGCAGGCGTCGATGACGATCCAGACGGCCATCGGTCGTATCGGCTCCAATTGGCTCGCGAAGTTCAACGCCAATCAAGGCCTGCTGGGGAATGAAAAGGCAACGTTCCTCGCCGCCGCCGGCCTAACGTATCAGCATCCGCAGAGCCTGACGGCCGGTGGATGGGAAGGCCTCATGCGCCGCTTCGGACCCATTTGGGTAACGACCGACGAGGATCCGTCCGCGAACTTCGCGATTCATGCGCGCGTGTTGGTCGGCATCAAGGGCGACGGCACCGCTGCGGGAACCACGCTCGACATCGTCGACCCGGGCACCGGTACCGAATACAAAGAGAATTTCGACAAGTTCCTGGAGAAGTACGAATCCGAAGCACGGGTGAAACACCTGCCGCTGCGCATTCAAATCGTGCACTGGCCAGCCGACGCCGGCTTCAGTGTCTCGCGCAGCCTCGCAGAACGCGAAAGCACCTACGCTTTTTCACTCGCGACGCAGGCCTTCGAAACGGTTGACCAGGCCGAATTCGAACCGGCGTACGACGAGAGCAAACCCGACGCACAGATCGCCAAGGCGCGAGCGCTCTTTGTCGTGCCGTTCGACAAAAAGAAGAAGCTCAAGGCCACTGATATCAAATGGGCAGCCGACGCCGATTCCCCCGACTATCGCCACCTCGGCACGGCGATCGACACGAATCCATTCGCCCTGAATGGTACGTGCTTCGGGCGCTTGATCCAGCTCAATCGCTTTTCGCTGGAAGGCTCCGATCCCAAGGTCATCTTCGGTCTGCGTGGATGCACGCTGGACAGCAATCAAACGACCTTTGTGGACAGCGTGTCGGTGCGCGAGATCGTGCCTAACCACATCGACCACCGGTGTATCATCGGCGTGTGGGACAGCGCCACGAACAAGATCGTCGCCTTCCAGGCCTCAACCGTGCCTAACTGGGAGTACATGGAAGCGTACCGGCAAGACAACGCCGATAAGGCCAACATGCTCCCGTGTGGCAAATACAACATGGTCGTCGGCACCCATCGGCCGAAGAAGAAGGGGAAGGACGGCAAATTGGCCGACAACCCAAAGCGCGTGCAGGGAGCGCTGCGCAATGATCAGACCGTCGTCGTGCTGCGCTCGGAGGATGATCTGAGCTATACCGTGGCCGACACGTGGGACAAGACCGTCGCGAACGACAACATTCACGCGAGCATCATCAAGACAAACACCGGGACGAGCACTGTCCCCGACTACTCCTCGGCCGGGTGCAGCACCATTCCGGGCACGTCAGAGAACGACACCCCGGCCGGGACGTGGGCCGATTTCCGCGTCGCGTTAGGCCTCGACAACGCGAAGCCCACCAAGAACGACGGCAAGAAGTTCGCGTATGTTCTGCTCACCGGCCGCGATGCGCGGCTCGTCGCAACCGGCAAGGAGGCCCAGATCCCCTCGCGCCTGCGCTTCGGCTCCAATGGCGCCGACGTGCGATCGCTGCAGGACGCGCTCGCGAAACACGCGAAGAAGTACTATGCGGACAAGACGGACGGCGAGTTCGCGGCCGGTACCGCGCTGGCGTTCATCAAGTACCAGAAGGATCGCGACGCTGGCAAAGCAGACGGCGTCGTGACACCGACCGACGCCTCCGCGTTAGGCTTCACGCTCGTGACAACGCCGGCGGGGCCGGTCGCCAAACAGCTGAACGTGATCGTCGACTTCGCCCGTGGTGTCTTCGAAAAGATCTACGGCGCCGTCACGCAACGCGCGGACGAAGGACGTTTCGTGCACACCAGCGACATCGCCGAGATCATGCACGACGACACACCGTCGATGCTGCAGTGGACGAAGAAGACCGCCAACTTCTCCTTCAACGCGTATTCGCCGCCGTCTGAGCTGAAGGATCTCGCGCGACTCGACATCAAAACCGCGAAGACCTTCCGCTTCATGTTCATGCTGTCCTTCGAGTACAACGGGTACGATATCCGCGCGGCGCAAGTGCATCGCGCCATCCAGGGCTCCACGCCGCTCACCGACGCGAAGCTCGAGATCAAATTCGTCGCCAAGCGCGCAACCGGTGTACGCGCTGAGGTGTCGCGCATCGACTTCCTATTCAACGGGAAGTGGATCCCGCGCACCGGCGACAAGTTCGTCGACTTCAGCGGCAAGGTGTGGGTCGAGTCGGATGGCGACATGGGTGTCGAAATGAACCCGACGTTGCTGGCGACGCTCACTCCTCAGAAGAGCGGCAACTTCTCGAATGTGAAAACGACGCTGCTTGCGCCGCCGAAGGAAGACAAATGCTGGCACGCCATATTCTTCGCGGTCGACAAGGACGTCGTGACTGATGAAGAGATGCAGAAGTTCAAAACCTGGGTGCGCAATATCGAGAAGCAGTATCCGGTCCGCTGGAGCCGGCTACGCGAGGGTTTGATCACCGTGTTCATCGATGGCTACGCAAGTCCGACCGGCAAGGGTCAACACAACCAGGATCTCTCGCGCAAGCGCAAAGACAAGGTGAAGAAGTTCGTACAGGACGAGTTCGGGTCCGGCGTGAAGATCGTCGACTCAGCGCGTGGGGAATCAAATCCTGGCGTCGACAAGAAAGATGAGAAAGAAGACGCCCAGCAGCGCCGCGTGGACGTCTACTTCAAGGTGCCCATCTAGGGTCAGGAGCAAGTAGCACGTAGCACGGGGTGT
This sequence comes from Gemmatimonadota bacterium, assembly GCA_040753195.1. Classification (GTDB taxonomy): domain Bacteria; phylum Gemmatimonadota; class Gemmatimonadetes; order Gemmatimonadales; family Gemmatimonadaceae; genus DASYRX01. The sequence goes on from JBFMFA010000082.1 coordinate 3,199, forward strand.
GAGCCTGCTACTTGCTACTTGCTACTCCGCACTATCTGACGCGGTAGATCATTACCGTCACGTGGTACGCATCGCCCTCACTCGTTTCCACGCGCTCTGCGCTCGTCCAGTGACTGCTCAGTAGCAGGACGCCCAGTCGGTTTCCCCCGACGTTCAGTTGGGTTCGTTCTCCTGGACGGAGCGTCGCGGTTGCACCGCCTAACGCCACCGTCACGGGCGAGATGGAATCGCGCGCCGGCGGACGCTGCGTCAACGTGAGCGGAAATTGCTCGAAGCGGCGCACGTACGGCCGCATTCCGCCGTCGGACACGTAGGCCAGCAGCGGTATGCGATCCGCGCTACTGAGAATCAATTCGCGTCGCAGCGAGCTGTTGTCGACCTCATCGCGCACGTGCAGCTGTTGCTGCGAATTGGCGGGGATAGCGGCCAATTGTGTCGTGTCGGGCAACTTGAAGTGCAGCTCGAAGGGTTCTCTGCGACCGGTGAGCGTCCCCGTGATCGACGTTGCTGTGGTGTTGGTCACCGTGAACGCACCGGTGTATTGCTCGACGGGTCGTGTGGAAAAGGGGCGCACCGTCGCGACCACACCTTGCTGAATCGTGGGTCGCGCTGGTTGCCGGCTCGAGTCGACGACCTGCGGTGGAATGCGGTTCGTTAGGCGCGTTTCTACCGCCGGGAGAGAATCGAGCGACGGCAACTGCCCCTTTTCCGCCGCTTCCCGCCACCGCCGCTTCATGGCGCTGTCGGGGCTCGCCGCGGCGAGTTGGTCCGCCGATGTCAGGCGCGCCGGCTTTCCATCGTCGCCGCGCGCACACGCGGCAAGGAGCAACAGCACATTGGCGCTCGCGAGGATGCGCATACAACCTCCTTAAGACGACCCGTTCATGCGCGGACCGCGATACACCAGGTTGGCCCAGTTCGCGAAGTCGCGCCACGTGTCGTTCGTATCACCATCGTTGTTGATGTCCCTGCTGGCCGCCGCGTCGGTTGCGTCGCCGTCGTTGTTCCAGTCACGCGCTGCGCCGAGGCAGACACCCTGGTTTTCATCCAGTGCGTTCTCGACGAGGTCCCGGTTCATGCCGTCGGAATAGTCCACGATGTTGTTCACCACAGCCGGAAGTGCGCCGTTAGGCTCGGTCGCGCCGGCGTCGTGGTAGTACAGCGGCACACACACGGGATCGCCGCGCCGTCCGGCGTTGGAGTCGCCGGTGCGCAGCTGCCAGTTGTAGCTCATCACGCTGTTGTACGCTGGATTCGCGTTGAAGTGCGTGGCACCGCCGTGCTTCTGATTCAGATTGTGGCCGAACTCGTGCAGCAAGGTCTCCGCGCCGCTGCGCACCGTCTGAAACGCGTTGGGGAAGTCGTCGAAGCTGACGATGCAGTCGTCCCCTCCGTCGACAAAGTCCACATCGCTGATTCCGCTGGATCCGTTCGGTCGCGCATTGGCCCAAATGCAGTAGTGGTAAATGCGCCCGCGGTTCGTGTCGTCAAAGCTCGCGGCCTTGAACGTATAGAAGTTGGTGTGCCCGGTCATCGGATTGTCTGCTCCGCTGAGATCCGTGGTTTGTGAAAAGGCCACGGTCCCCGTGTTATCCAGGACGAGGTGCACACCATTGGAGTCGATCGGGTTGAGAATCGGGGCGGCCGCGAACGCATCCGTCATGGAGGTCCACACGGCAGCCTGCGGGGGATTCGTCAACCCGTTCATGACGTCGACTTCGAGGAAGATGTCCGGCCGAAAGCGATTGGCGCCTAACGCGGGGAGATCGACGTCGATCGTCCCGTCGCCGTTGGCGTCGAAGCCATTCAACTCCATGTCGTCCGGCATGTCGTCGCCGTCGGAGTCCATCGTGGCGGCATCAGCCGGGAGCTGATAATTCACGACCGCGCTCTCCAGGCCGTCGCTGTTGCGGATTTTCACGGCAATCGTGGAGCCGGCGGGTCGATCGCCCGGCGCGGAGAGGAGCAGCGTGTGATGGTAGATCGGCAGGCCTAACGAGTTGACGTCGACGCCGTACCGGTCGCCGCGCATCGCTTTCCATGCAACGGTCGGCTGCACGACGTTGTCGACCAGGACTTCCGCGCCGACGTCCGTGTTCGCCCCCTGCACGAACAGCCATGTGTTCACCTGACCGCCGGCTTTGAACGTCGTACCTGCAATGCTCACGCGATCCAACCGCGGCGCAGAGAACGGCTGCGCCGCGGTGACAGTAAACGGCAACTTCCCACTGCGCTTGGTCCCACGGATGAGCTGGACATCGTGGGCAGCGGCACTCGCGCCGCCGGGAACCGAAAACATCGTGGCACCGAGGAACCCGCCGGCGAGGCCAGTCTCCGACGGGGTCTCAGCGTCCCACAGAACGTTCGCGAAGATCCTGTCTCCGCTGAGAAGGACCAGCGTCCGCTCGGGACCTGTGTTCGGGTCGAGCGCGGTCAAGCTGGGCGCCCCGCATGCGGCGAAGCCGAACGATGCGATGTACAGCAGCCAGCGACCGATCTTTTGGCGAAGCGTCATAAATACCCCTGCACCCTTGGACGCCCCAAGCTGATTGGTCTTGCACTGCCTGTCGACTCGGAGAACTCCCAGTCGCGGATCACCAAGGCGCACAGAGGCGCTCTACCGACTGGCCCGACGGCTCCCCGAGTCTTGGGGCGATTTGTGGGCCTACGTTGCACTTAGCCGCCAGCGAAAGCATCGTGGTGGGCGTTAGACGAGAGCCCTCGCTTACAGAAGCAGTTTTTGCTCGCCCTCACCCCAAAACACTGAGCCGAAGGGGGAACCATGCGCCTCGCACTTGCGATCACCGCAGCTGCGCTGAGCACCACACTTCCAGCGCAGGCGCCAAACAACCGCCTAACGCTGGACCAGTACCTCGAGTGGGAGGATGTGCAGTCGCCGCAACTCTCCCCTGACGGAAAGCAGATCATCTACACACGCCGCTGGATCGACAAACTCAATGATCGCTGGGAGTCCTCTCTCTGGATCATGAACGTCGACGGCACCAAGAACCGCGCCCTCACGCAAGGCAGCAACGTCCAGTGGTCGCCCGATGGGACGCGCATCGCCTACACCGCGCGCGGCGAACCTGCTGGTACTCAGATCTTCGTTAGGTGGATGGACGCTGAAGGCGCCACGTCGCAGATCACGCGACTCACCGAGGGTCCGTCGAACATTCGTTGGTCCCCCGACGGCAAATCGATCGCGTTCAACATGAGCGTGCCGTATCGCGAGAGCTGGGCGATCCCAATGCCCGCTGCACCGCGCGGCGCCAAGTGGACCGAGCCGCCGCGCATCGTCACACGGCTCGACTATCGCCAGGACCGTCAAGGTTTCAATGACGACGCGTATTCCCACATCTTCCTCGTGTCGGCCGAAGGTGGCACGCCGCGACAGGTCACCAGCGGCAACTGGAGCCATGGCTCGCCCGAGTGGATGCCCGATGGTAAGACGATCCTCTTCTCCGCCGATCGCGTTCCGGAATCCGAATACCGCTGGCGTCAGTCGGACATCTACTCTGTCGACGTAGCGAGCGGCCGCATCACGCAGCTCACACGTCGCAGCGGACCGGATGGCAATCCCACGCCGTCGCCTGACGGGAAGCTCATTGCGTACACGGGCGTCGATTCGAGCGACGCGTCCTACATCGACTCCGAACTTTATGTAATGAATGCGGACGGCTCCAACATTCGGCACCTGAGCGCTTCGCTGGATCGGTCGCCTTCCGGGATCATCTGGGCGCGCGACGGCTCCGGCGTGTATGTCGGTGTCGCCAGTGAAGGGTCCAGCAACCTGCACTTCGTCAGCCTAACGGGACAGGTCCGTCAGGTGACCAAGGGCAACCACATGCTCAACGTGAGCGATATCGGCGCCGGCGGCCTGGTCGTCGGTACGCTCACCGATCCGACGAAGCCTAACGACGTGATTTCGTTCAACGTCGCCACCCCGACGTTCAAGCAGCTCACGAACGTCAACGAAGACGTCCTCCAGGGTAAGCAGCTCGCCACGACCGAAGAGGTGTGGTATACGTCGGTCGACAACTACAAGATTCAGGGTTGGATCGTGAAGCCGCCCGATTTCGATCCGCGCCGCAAGTATCCGCTGATGCTCGAGATCCATGGCGGACCGCATGCGATGTACAACGTCGGCTTCAGCTTCGCACGGCAGGATCACGCGTCCAACGGCTACGTCATTCTCTACACAAACCCGCGTGGCTCGACCGGCTACGGCAGCGCCTTCGGCAATGCCATCAAGAATGCGTACCCCGGTAAAGACTTCAACGATCTCATGGCCGGCGTCGACACGATAATCAACCGCGGCTACGTCGACACGAAGAACATGTTCGTGTTCGGCTGCTCCGGTGGTGGCGTCCTCACGGCGTGGATCGTCGGTCACACCGACCGCTTCACCGCCGCGTCGTCCAACTGTCCGGTGACAAACTGGATGAGCTTCGTCGGCACGACCGACGGGCCGGGTTGGTACCGCAACTTCGAAAAGTTCTTCTGGGATGATCCCAGCGAGCATCTGCGTCGCTCGCCCATCATGTACGTCGGCAACGTGAAGACACCGACGATGCTGATGACCGGTGAGCTCGACCTGCGCACGCCAATGCCGCAGACGGAAGAGTTCTATGAGGCCCTGAAGATGCGGAAAGTCCCTACAGCCATGATTCGTTTTAAGGAAGAATGGCACGGGACGTCGTCGAAGCCGTCGAACTTCCTGCGTACGCAGCTCTATCTGCGCAGCTGGTTCGAGCGTTATTCGACCAAGAGCTAGGTCAAAGGCCAAAGGTCCAAGGTCAGTGGCCAAAGGAAGTTAGGCATCATTGATCTTGCACGCCTCACGAGCCGTCGCGCATTCTGTGCGCGGCGGCTCTTTTGTTTCTTGTTCACTTTGACCTTTGACCTTAGACCTTTGACCTGGATTGTATAGCCAACTCGACGCCGTAAAAATCATCGCTACGGTCGATCGTCTCGAGCGGCGAGTTATCGAGCGTTTCCCTGATGCGGGGCTGCGCAAGGTTGCCGCTGAGTTGAGCGCGACCACCCGCCAGGCATGCGGCGTCGCCGAGTCGTTAGGCAAGCCGCATACGACGTTGCGGGTCATCGCCTGGCTTCTCATTGCCGCGCTCGTGATCGCCGCTGTCGGCGCCCTCGCCGCCCTGTTCACACGTGTTGCGCGCGAAAGCGCCGGCGGGTTGGGGAGCGTGACCGACATCGCCCAGGGAATCGAAGCCACCGTAAACGACGCAATCTTCCTTGGCATTGCGATTTACTTCATCCTCTCGTGGGAACGACGCACCAAGCGCCGCGTCGCTTTGCGGGCGTTGCATCAGCTGCGATCGCTGGCGCACGTTGTCGATATGCACCAGCTCACCAAAGACCCGGACAGGATCGCGCATCCGCTGGCGAACACGGAGTCCTCGCCTGAACGCACGATGACCGTCGAGCAGATGGGACGCTACCTCGATTACTGTTCCGAAATGCTTTCTTTACTTGGCAAGGTCGCAGCGCTCTTCCCGCAACGCTTCGATGACAGCGGCGTCCTCGAAGCCGCCAGCGACATCGAAAACCTAACGATCGGACTCTCGCGCAAAGTCTGGCAGAAGATCTCCATGCTGCAGGACGCCTCCGCGTGAGGCTTTTGCCGTGCGTCGCGCTGCTCTGCGCGACAGCCGTCGCTCCGTCGGTCGCTGCGCAGCCACTCTCACGCTTCTCCGAGCAAAAGGCCGAAGCGCTGTTGCTCGAAAAGCTCCCCTGCCTCGGCTGTCATCAATATGGCGATGAAGGCGGCCGCTTGGCGCCGGATCTCATGACGGTTCGCACGCGGCGCAGCGCGGCGTACGTCGCGCAGATCATTGCCGATCCCCAGCGCGTTAGGCCTGGGAGCATGATGCCGAAGCACGCCATGCCATCGGCACAGGAACAGCTGATCGTACGGTATCTGGC
>JBFMFA010000083.1:0-9079 GCA_040753195.1 Gemmatimonadota bacterium
TCATGCACGAAGCAGGGACCATGCAGCCCGGCACCATGGCCGCCATCCTCGGCGACCTCAACGAATCCATTGACGTGCTGTGTGCGCGTGCAAGCTCGGATCCGGAAGGTGGTATCGTCGTTCCCGCGAACTACAACTCGCCGGGCCAGATCGTCATTTCCGGGGAAGTGAGCGGCGTGGAGAAAGCGATGGAGTTGTGCAAAGCGGCGGGGGCGAAGCGCGTGATGAAGCTGAACGTGAGCGGTGCGTTTCATTCACCACTAATGAGCCCCGCGCGCGACGGTCTGCGAGAGGCGCTGGCGCAAGCGACAATGCATCGCGCCGGCGTTCCTGTTTACGCAAACGTCTCCACAGAGCCTGTGTGCGATCCGGCCACGGCGCGCGCGCTGCTCGTCGAGCAGCTGACGGCGCCCGTCCGCTGGATCGAGCTTGTGCAACGCCTTGCCAACGATTTTCCTGACGCGCTGTACGTGGAAATGGGACCGGGATCCGTGCTCGTCGGACTCGTTCGCAAGATCGCACCTAACGTGAAGACCATGACGTGCGGCACAGCCGCCGAAGTGGACCGGCTGCTTGCGGCGGTCACATGATCAGCATTGATCTCAGTGGCAAGCATGCACTCGTCACAGGGAGTACGCGCGGCATAGGCCACGCGATCGCGCAGACGCTGAGCGCCGCTGGCGCGCGGGTTGCGATCGTGGGCCGCGATAAAACAAAAGCAGACGCCGTCGCGCAGGAGATCGGCAATGCCGCGCAAGGATTCGCGTGCGACGTTGCGGATCCAGCCGCCGTTACGCAGCTCGTGGCTGACGTCGAGAAAACGTTCGGCAGCGTCGACATTCTCGTGAACAACGCGGGTCTCACGCGCGACAACCTGCTCATGCGTTTGAAAGACGAAGACTGGGACGCCGTGCTCAACGCCAACCTGCGTGGTGCGTTCGCCGCCATGCGCGCGGCGACGCGCGGCATGATGAAGAAGCGCTGGGGTCGCGTCATCAACATTGCGAGCGTCGTGGGCCTAACGGGTAACAAAGGACAGGCCAACTACGCCGCATCGAAGGCAGGACTCATCGGTCTGACTAAAGCCGTCGCCAAGGAGCTTGCGTCACGCAATGTGCTCATCAACGCCATCGCTCCTGGCTTCATCGAAACAGACATGACGGCTGCACTTACGGCCGATGCGCGTAGCGCGCTCATCGCCCAGATTCCGTTGGAGAAACTCGGGACGCCGCGGGATGTTGCACATGCCGTCGCGTTCCTGGCGTCCGATTTTGCGTCCTACATCACCGGCCAGGTAATCGTGGTTGATGGCGGTATGGTCATGTAGCGCGCCGCTTTACGGGTTATCTTCCTAATCCCCATCCCCTAACCCCTAGCCCTAGGTTTTTATGGACAACGCCGAAAAGGTGAAAGACATCATCGAGAAAGAGCTTGGTGTCGAGCGTGAGAAACTCACCGACAATGCCAGCTTTATCGAAGATCTCGGCGCCGACTCCCTCGACATCGTCGAGCTTGTCATGGAGTTCGAGAAGGAGTTCAACATCGACATTCCGGACGAAGACGCCGAGAAGCTCCGCACGGTCGGTGATGCCTTGAAGTACCTCAACGAGAAAGTCGCCGCGTAAATGAAGCGTCGCGTCGTCATCACAGGGATCGGTTTGATCTCGCCACTCGGCAACGACGTGGCGACGTCATGGCGCGCCTTGCTGAATGGCGAGTCCGGTGCAGGGCCGATCACCCAGTTCGATGCGTCGCGCTTTCCGGTGCGGTTCGCGTGCGAGGTGAAAGGCTTCGATCCGCTGAAGTACATGGACAAAAAGGAAGCGAAGCGCTCGGACGCCTTCACGCAGTATTCGCTCGCTGCATCGATCGAAGCGATGACAGACGCGTGCCTAACGTCTGGCGTGCCGTTTGACCGCAACAATGCCGGTGTGATTCTTGGCAGCGGCATCGGCGGCTTGCAGATCTTCGAGCGGCAGCACGACGTCTATCGCGAGCTCGGTGAGAGCAAGATCTCTCCCTTCTTCATCCCGATGTTCATCTCGAACATCGCGGCTGGAATTGTATCGATGCGTTTCGGTCTCAAAGGGCCGAACTACGCCACCGTGTCGGCGTGCTCCACGAGCGCGCACGCCATCGGTGACGCGTATCGCACCATCCAGTACGGTGACGCGGACATCATTCTCGCGGGTGGTACAGAGGCAACCGTCACGCCAATGGCGATCGGTGGTTTCGCCAACATGAAGGCGCTGTCCGAACGCAACGATGACCCCAAGGCCGCGTCGCGCCCATTCGAAAAGGACCGTGATGGTTTCGTCATGGGCGAGGGGGCGGGGATGGTTGTCCTCGAAGAGCTGGAGCACGCCAAACGTCGTGGCGCGAAGATCTACGCTGAGGTTGCCGGATATGGCGCGACAGGGGACGCGTTCCACCTCACGGCGCCGCCGCCGGATCACGAGGGGCTGCAGCGCGCGATGCGCCGCGCCATCGGCGACGCGGGGATGACGCCAGCCGACGTGCAGTACATCAACGCGCACGGCACGTCGACGCCGCATAACGACTTGAACGAGAGCAAGGCCATTCGCGCCGTTTTTGGCGCGAACCCGCCATCCGTGAGCTCTACCAAGTCGATGACCGGCCACATGCTCGGCGCCGCCGGTGCGGTGGAGATGATCGTCTGCGCGCTCGTTGTGCGGGAAGGGATCATCCCTCCGACGATCAACTACGTGACGCCGGACCCTGAGTGCGATCTGGACTACACGCCTAACGCGCCAGTCAGGAAAGACGTCGCGTTCGCCATCAGTAATAGCTCCGGATTCGGCGGCCATAACGTCACGTTGGCCGTCAAGCGCTTCGCCGCGTAGCGCCAGCGCGCCGCCGCCATGAGCACGCGGGTTCCACCGGTCGCCGTCGAGGTCCCTCGCGCAGCACTGAGAGACGGCGCGCTGCACCCGATCGCCGACAAGATCGCGCAAGGTCAACGCCTCAGCGATGGGGACGCCCTCACGCTTTTTCAGACCAGCGATCTGCTCGGTCTCGGCACGCTCGCGGACGCGGTGAATCGCGCACGGCACGGCGACGTCGTCACATTCGCCGCCAATCAGCATATCAATCCCACGAATGTCTGCATACTTCGCAAGACGTGCGTGTTCTGCGGGTATGCGCGGCTTCCGAAGGAGGAAGGCGCGTATCGGTACACGCTCGAGCAGGTCATGGCGGAGGCAGAACAGGCGCGCGGCGGCCTAACGCGCGAGTTTCACATCGTCGGCGGGCTCGATATGCAGGCTGGGCTCGAGTACTACACGGCGATGCTGCGCGCGCTCAAGCGCGAGTTCCCGCACGTACATATCAAGGCGCTCACAGCGGTGGAGATCGCACACCTCGCGCGCATCGAGAAGATGTCCTGGCGCGACGTGCTCATCGCCCTGAAAGAAGCCGGCCTCGATACGATGCCGGGCGGCGGCGCGGAAACGTTCAGTCTGGCGGTGCGCGAGCAGATCGCGGACAAAAAGCTGGGCGGTGCCGAGTATATCAACGTCCATCGCACGGCACACGAGCTGGATATCCGCACCAACTGCACGATGCTGTACGGCCATGTGGAGTCGTTCGCCGATCGCGTGGCGCACCTGCATATGTTGCGCGACTTGCAGGACGAGACGGCTGGCTTTCTCGCGTTCATCCCACTGGCGTATCACCCTGACGACAATGCGTTAGGCGTGACCCTCGGACGCCAGGGCACGTCGACCACCGGCTTCGACGACCTGCGCAACCTGGCCGTATCTCGCTTGTACCTCGACAACTTTGCGCACATCAAGTCGCATTGGATCATGGTGTCGCAGTTTCTTACGCAGACGTCGCTTGCGTTCGGCGTGAACGACATCGAAGGAACGGTCGTGCGCGAAAAGATCTACCATGCGGTGGGCGCGACGACGCCGCAGGCGATGACACTGGATCAACTGCTCAAGCTCATCCGCGGCGCGCGCAAAGTCCCGGCAGAACGCGACTCGTTCTACAATATCTTGCGCGTGTTCGACGGTCCGGAAGTGCCGGCGGGTGCGGCCGCGTGACACTGCGCGTCGGACGGATTCCTTACGTCAACTGCTACCCGGTGTACGGCGCGATCGACCGGGGCGTCGTTAGGCTGGATGCCTCGCTCGTGACTGGAGTTCCCACGGAGCTCAACCGCCTGGTGAGCGAGGGCGTATTGGATGTCAGCGTCGTCTCCGCCGTGGAGTATGCGCGCGATTCGCGCCGCTACCTGCTGCTTCCCGACCTCGCCATCTCCTGCGATGGACCGGTGCGCAGTGTCATGCTCTTCTCGTCCAGGCCCGCCCAGGAGCTCGGCGGCGAGCGCGTCCTCGTAAGCGCGGCATCGATGACAAGCGTGGCGCTCCTGGAACTGTTGTTCGAGAACGTGTGGCAGGTGCGCCCGGAGTTTGTGCGCGGTGACGCCGAGCACGGCGACGATTCCGGTGGTGCGTGCGCGGCGCGGCTCGTCATCGGCGATACGGCGCTCGTTCTCGCGGACAAACGACGGCGGACCGGCAATGGACGATATCCATACGTCTACGACCTCGGTTCCGAGTGGAAGTCCTGGACCGGGCTTCCGTTCGTCTTTGCGGTCTGGGTGGCTCAGCGCTCGACCCCAGTGGCTCAGTCGTTAGGTGTGCATGCCACGCTCATTGAGTCACGCGACTGGGGGTTGGCGCACATCGACGAACTGGCGCGGACCGCCTCCGAGGCGACCGGCGTGTCGCACGCGGACTGCCGTGAGTACTTGACGGGGCTCGACTACGGGCTTTCATACGAGCACCTCGCCGGACTCACCGAGTTCTTCCGGCGCCTGGTCCATGCCGGCAGGGTGCCTAACGGGACGTTGGCCTTCTTGACTGGCTAAACCGCGTTTCGCCGGAGGCGACGACAATGCCCCGAGCAGTAAGGAAGTCGGCCGCGAAAAAGGCAGCAGCCAAAAGGACGACCGCGAAAACGCCGACGAAGCAGGGCGCGCGGCGCGTTGTCTACGGCGTAGCGATGAGCCTGGACGGCTACATCGCTGGGCCCAAGGGTGAATACGACTGGATCGTCATGGATCCCGACATCGACTTCAAAGCGATGTTCGCGCGCTTCGACACGTTTCTCATGGGGCGCAACACCTTCAGGCTGGTGGAACAGGGTGGCCCCTCACATCCGGGCGCGCGCACGATCGTCTTTTCGCACACCCTCCAGCCGGCCAAATACCCGAAGTACACGATCGTGTCCGAGAATGCCGGCGAATTCGTGAGGGAGCTCAAGACGCAACCGGGCAAAGACATCTGGCTCTTTGGCGGCGGCGAGTTGTTCCGCCACTTGCTCGACGCCGGCGTGGTCGATGAAGTGTCCGTTGCCGTCATTCCAGTAGTGATCGGCGGTGGCGTGCCATTCCTGCCAGCTCCCGCAAGGCGCAGTAAGCTGCGATTGACGGATCACCACGTGTACCCGAAATCCGGGACCGTGAGGCTTACCTACGACGTCTTGTAACTCGTTAGGATGTCACTCCAGCGCACAATCGAGCTCTACGCGGCAATCCACCTGTTCGTGATTGGTTTGTCGCACACGTTCCAGCCACGCGTCTGGGTCGAGTTCTTCATCCACCTGCGACAACTCGGCCACACGGGCGTGTTTGTCACGGGCTTCATGAGCCTGTATTTCGGCTCGATCATCGTGGCCTTTCACAACGTGTGGTCTGGCCTTCCGCTGGTTCTGACCATTCTCGGTTGGTCGCAGCTCGTGAAGGCGCTCCTCTACTTCGTGGTGCCCAGTGTCGGGGCACGTGCGATGTCACGCGTGAGTATGGAGCGGCGCAATGAGTTCATCGCACCTGGCATCTTATTCCTGGTGTTGGCCGCACTCATGCTGTACCTCGCGTTGCGTGGCACATGACACAGAAAATCGACTCGTACGCGCCGGCGTATCGGCACTATGCCAGTGAAGCGCTGGCCGCGGTGCGTCGCGAGACGTACGACGAAGACATCGGGCAGAACAGCTGGCTGACTGCCGAAGAACTGCGGAGCCTGATCGAATGGCTGGATATCAGCGCGCAATCAAGCGTCCTGGAGATCGCGTGCGGTTCGGGCGGTCCGGCTTGTTATGTCGCCACAACGACGGGCTGTCGCCTAACGGGCATCGATAACAGTCCCGACGGAATCGCCAATGCCCAGTCTCTCGCGCGGCAGAAGGGACTGGCGGACCGCGTGCAGTTTATGGAAGTCCACGCGAACGCGAGTCTCCCGTTCCCCGACGGCTCGTTCGACGCGCTGTTGTGCATCGACGCGCTCAATCACCTGCGGGATCGCCGTTTTGTGCTGAGCGAATGGTCTCGCGTCCTTCGGACAGGTGGGGTGATAACGTTCACCGATCCAGTCCTCGTCACCGGCCCGGTGACGAATGCGGAGTTCGCCCTCCGGTCGTCCATCGGCTTTTTCCTCTTCGTTCCACCGGGCTTCACGGAGAAGGCGCTCGAGGAGGCAGGCATGCGCCTCGTTCGCGCCCTCGATGCCAGCGACGCCGCCGCCACCATCGCCGCCAGACGCCGCGATGCCCGCGAGAGGCAGCGCGACGCGCTGATCGAGCTGGAGGGGAAGGAGACTTTCGAAGGATTCCAGGCCTTCCTCCAGGTTGTCAACGACCTGACCGCCAGCCGTCGCTTATCGCGCTTTATCTACCATGCGGTGAAGCCTTAGGTCTGTGTAGATTCCCGTGACCCGTGACCCGTGACCCGTGACCCCGGATCTGCTCGACTTCTACACCAACGCCCCCCTCCTCGAGCTTGGCCTCGAGGCGGATCGCATTCGTGCCGCTAAACATCCGCATAACACAGTCACGTACATCGTCGACCGCAACATCAACTACACGAACGTCTGCGTCGCTGACTGCGGGTTCTGCGCGTTCTACCGGCGCCCGAAACACGGGGAGGGGTACACGCTCTCCTTCGAGCAGATCGGCCAGAAGATCGAGGAAACGAAGGCGTTAGGTGGCGTGCAGATCCTCATTCAGGGGGGACACAACCCATACATCCCCTTTGAGTGGTACCTGGACCTGCTCAAGTACATTAAGAAGCACCATCCCATTCACATCCACGGCTTCAGTCCGAGCGAAGTCGACTTTTTCTCGACGCTCTTTCGGATGGAAGCGATCGACGTCATCCGCGAGCTTCGTAAGGCAGGGCTCGATTCCATCCCGGGAGGCGGCGGCGAAATCCTCGTGCAGCGAGTTAGAGATATCGTGGCCGCGAAGAAGGCCGGTGCCGATCGCTGGCTCGAGATCATGGAGCTGGCGCATAACGAGGGAATGAAGACCTCGGTGACCATGATGTACGGCCTCGGCGAGACCCTCGCGGAACGGCTCGAGCACCTGGCGCGCGTACGCGATGTCCAGGCACGTACCGGTGGGTTCACGGCGTTTATCACGTGGCCACTCCAGCCCGAGAATACGCCGACGATGTCGCACATGCCTAAGACCGACGCCGTTGACTATCTACGCACAGTGGCCATTTCGCGCATCGCGCTCGACAATGTGCCTAACTTGCAGTCGAGCTGGGTCACGATGGGGATGAAGATCGGCCAGCTCGCACTCCGATTTGGCTGCAATGATTTCGGATCGCTGATGATCGAAGAGAACGTGGTGTCCGCGGCGAACACCACGCATCGCACTACCACCGACGAGCTCGAACGGCTGATTCGCGACGCGGGATTCAAGGCAGCGCGGCGACGGCAGGACTACTCCATCATTCCGTCCAACGAGGCCGTCGCGGCGTGACCCGCGTCGGCATCGGTTACGATTCTCATCGATTTGCTTCTGGCGGCCCATGCCGGTTAGGCGGGGTCGACATCCCGGGCGACCGTCACCTCGAGGGGCATAGCGACGGCGACGCTATCGCCCATGCCGTCACCGATGCGGTGTTAGGCGCGGCTGGGCTCGGTGACATTGGCGCGCTCTTTTCAGACCAGGATCCGGCAAACAAAGGCCGAGATAGCATCGAGATGTTGTCACTCGCCGTCGCGCGGTGCGGCACAGCAGGGTGGAAGGTCCAACAGGTCGACGTCACTGTCGTCACCGAATGGCCCAAGATTGCGCCACACCGCGACACGATGCGCGCGCGTCTTGCCGGCGCGCTCGGCCTAACACCCAGTGACGTGAGCATCAAGGGAAAAACGAACGAAGGGCTCGGCTGGATCGGTCGCGGCGAAGGCCTCGCTTGCATGGCCGTCGCCACGCTCGTTAACGGCTGAGCCGACGTGCTCACGTCGCTCCTTGACTGGCTCGGTGCGCTCCCGCCCGCGCTCCTGAACGCGTCGTTAGGCGTTCTCGCCTTCGTAGAGAATATCTTCCCGCCGATCCCCGCGGACGTCATCGCCGCGTTCGGCGCCTTCGTTGCCGCTCGCGAAGAACGGTCCGCCCTCGTGCCATTTCTCTCGGTGTGGTTGAGCAATGTGGCTGGGGCGATGACGATGTGGTTCGTCGGGACCCGCATCGGCAAACGACGCGTGGAGAAGTGGCTGCACCTGTCGCCACACGATCCCGCCGAGAAGCGCTTCGAAGCACTGTACGGGCGTTTTGGCACGGCGGCCTTTTTTCTGAGTCGCTTCATCCCAGGAGTCCGCGCGATCGTCCCACCCTTCGCGGGGGCGTTGCACATCCGCCCGTTAGGGCCCGCGATCGCGATTGCGCTCGCCTCGGGCCTCTGGTACGGCCTCATTACATTTCTCGCATTCCGGGCGGGAGCGTCGTGGGAGACGCTCGTCAGGCTCCTCGGACGATTGGGATGGGGAGCAGCGATTGCCGCGACGGTCCTTCTTGGCGGGATGATCGTGTTCCTGTATCTGCGTCGCAAAAAACGCCGTGCCGCGCCACAATGATCCAACGGGCTCACGCCAATGTGCCTGACGAGATCGCTCGCGCGTATCTGCTCGAGCGCTTCGACGATTTCTTGTCGCTGGAAGCGGGGTCGAGCCGCAACACGCGTGAAGCATACGGTCGAGACGTGGCGCGCTTTGCGACGTTCGCCCGGGGGAAAGGGGCGCAGGCGCCTCAGGGTGTGTTG
>JBFMFA010000084.1:0-9050 GCA_040753195.1 Gemmatimonadota bacterium
TCGGTGACCATGACCGCCGGCTTTCAGAAGATCTTTTCGGCTGATCCACGGCTCGGCTTCCTGTCGCACGCGCGCGTGTTCTCCGATGCCTTGGCGGAGGGACGTGTGCCGGCCGGCGTGGCGAGCGCTGACGCCGCGCGACAGATCATCTTCAACGATCGGCTCGACGCTGCCGTGGCGGCGTTCTTCATGCTCGCGGTCATCGTGATTCTCGCCGAGTCGGCGCGCGAATGGTGGTCCATCGTCAGCGGACGGAAGGCGGCCGTCTCTAGCGAAGTTCCGTACGAACCAGCCTTGGCGATGGCGATGGAACGCGCTCAGCCGTTAGGCACCGTGCTGGCCAATGACGCCCCCGCCCGTGCCTCGCGCGTCGCGCCTCGCGCCTGGGCGACGGCGATGGCCACCGCAATGCGTGCGATCATTGGCGCTCCGGACTGGCGCCGCTACGCCAACGCCATCAGGGGGATGCCGCATCGCATCGACGCCACGAGTCCGCTCCTCACGCCCGCGCAACTTGCCGAGGACCGCCTCACGGCGCGCTATTCGCGTCCAGGGAGCCGTTGCTGCTAACGTGAAGATACTCGTTGGTCTCGTCGCCCTCGTACTCGCGGGATACTCAGCCGCCGCCACGTACGTAAAACTGAACGAAACGGCGTTGGTGTATCATCCGGGCGAGCGCCGGGTCGTGCAGCCTGATTCCGCGTTAGGTATCTCTCCGCGGATCGTGCGCTTCGCCAGCAGCGACGGCACCGTGTTGGTGGGCTGGGTCATTTATGCCAGCGCGGCGGACTCGGCCGCCGGCACGTGGGTGCTCGATTGCCACGGTAACGCTGGCAATATCTCGAGTTATGGACGTCCACGCTGGGCCGCGTGGATGCGAGCGCAGGGAATGAACGTCTTTCAGTTCGACTATCGCGGCTTCGGCGAAAGCAGCGGCTCGCCTAACGAACAAGGACTGTATGCCGACGCGGAGGCCGCCTACGCCTACCTCACCGACTCGCTCGGCGTCGCACCCAGCCGCATCGTGATCTATGGCCATTCACTGGGCAGCGGCGTGGCGACCCATCTGGCCAATCGCGTGCAGGCCGCTGGTCTGATCCTCGAAGGGGCCTTCACGGCGGCGGCTGACCGCGGCCAGGAACTCTACCCCTGGCTCCCCGTTAGGCTCCTCTCCAGCAACGATTTCGATTCCATCGGTCGCATCCGCGGCATCACGATGCCCAAGCTGTTCATCCACGCGACCGACGATGAGATCATTCCGTACGCACACGGCGAGCGCTTGTTCGCCGCGGCAGAGCCCCCGAAGAGCTTCCTCACGGTGAGGGGTGGTCACGAACATGCGTTCGAGACAGATCGCGAGCGTTATTACACCGCCGTCCGGGCGTTCGCCGACACGGTTACGGGGAAGTTTGCAATGCCTAACGCCAGGGCATATTAGGGTTCCTCACCGCCACGGCCTGAAGCGGGAACGCAGATCGCGCTGAAACGGCGCAGATGACGCGGATCAGATATCAGTAAGCACGCTCGCGGATAACGCGGAAACGACGCGGATCTGCGCGGATAGTCCAGAGCGATAGCCGGGACAACTGCAGTACAAGCGCGGAACAAACGACGGCGCGATTCTTAGTTAGGCATGAGAATGGTGTTGTTGTTGTTGTTGTTTTGTTTTTTTTGTTGTTCTCTGCGTTCTCTGCTCCTCCGCGTTCTCTGCGTTTGTAGTTGCGGAGACCGGATTTTGCGGGTAGCCAGCCACCCCTAGTTGACTTATGCATCCCCTGCATGCATACCTATGTCAGCTAGGGGAGGCTGCACATGGCTGGCTCCGATCTGTTCACCGGTACACTGGATCTGTTGATCCTGAAGGCTGTCAGCTGGGGACCACGCCACGGCTATGCGATCGGCCGCTGGATCCGCGAGACCACCAGCGACGTACTCGTCGTACAGGAAGGTGCGCTGTACCCCGCCCTCCATCGGCTCGAGCGCAAAGGGTGGCTCAGTGAAGACTGGCGTGCGTCCGAGACCGGCCGCCAAGCCAAGTACTACACGCTGACGGCCAAAGGGCGCGCGCAGCTGCGCGCCGAACGCAAACGCTGGCAAGTCTTCAGCTCGGCCGTCGACCTCGCGCTGGAAACCGCCTAACGCGTGTCTCTGAAAGAGGAATCCCAATGCCTGGCAAACACTTTCGACTCGATGAGTCCGTGCCCAATGCCCGCCGCGAAGTGGACGCCGAATTGGCGTTTCACATCGACATGCGCACGCGTGAGCTCATCGCCCACGGCGTACCGGCCGACGAGGCGCGCAAACAGGCCATCGCGCACTTCGGCGACGTAGATGGCATCAGCTCACAACTGCGCCGAGATCGCGCCGCGCGTGACGCCGATCACAAGCGCCAAGATTGGTGGTCGGCGGCACGCATGGACGTCGGGTATAGCCTGCGCTGGCTCCAGCGCAACCGTCTCTTCGCTCTGACAACGATCGCGACGCTCGGACTCGGGATCGGCGCCACGCTTGCCGTGGTCACGGTAGTCAATGGCGTGCTCGTTAGGCCGCTGCCGTACCACGCGCCGGAGAGACTCGGGATGGTCTGGATCACGCAGCCGGCCCGTGGCGGCGGCGAGCCGGCAGACCTTCCCCTGACCAGCGGATTCTTTATGGACCTCGATCGCGACGCCCGCGGACTCAAGGCGGCCGCGTTTCGTGGATGGCCATACTCATTCGCGCGTGACGGTGATGCCCAACCCGATCCCATTGCGGGAGCGCGCGTGGCTCCCGCGTTCTTCGACGTGTTAGGCGTCAAACCGTTAGCCGGCCGCCCATTCACGGCCGCGGACGCCGTGCCGGGCGGCCCACGCGTCGTGGTGATCAGCTACGACCTCTGGCAGAACAGGTTCGCGGGCGATTCAACTATCGTCGGGAAGCCCGTGATGCTCAGCGGCGAAGCGCACACGGTCGCTGCGATTATGCCACCGGGCTTCGGCTTCCCGCGCGGCGCCGAGCTTCCCGCCGCGCTGCAGTTTGGCGTGCGCACGGACGTGTGGACACCCCTCGCCTTCGACTCCACCGATGCACGCGACTACGGGACCATGAACCTCTCCGCCGTGGTGCGCATCAACGACGGCGTGTCATTCGACGCTGCGCAGGATGAAGTAGACGGCATGATGCAGCGCTTCCTGCAGGCCAATGCACCTAACGTGAAGTTGAATTACCGCGTTGTCTCGCTCGGTGACCAGGCGGCGGGTAAAGTGCGCCGCTCATTGATGGTCCTCTTCGGCGCGGTCATCTTCGTGCTCCTCATCGTCTGCGCCAACGTCGCTAGCCTCCTCGTGGCGCGCATGGCGGCGCGCCAGCGCGAGCTGGCCCTGCGCGCCACGCTTGGTGCCGGGCACGGACGCATCGCACGGCAGCTGATTACTGAGAATCTCGTCTTGGCGTTTGCCGGCACCGCGCTCGGTGTGCTCATCGCGAGCGGTGTCACGCGAGTCATGCTCGCTATGGTCCCAGGTTCCATGCCGCGTTCAGACGACATCACGCTGGATTGGCGCGTGACCGCATTCGCCGCAGCCGTGGCGGTCGCCGCTGGGACCGTGTTTGGACTCGCAGCCGCGTATTCGGTGCGCTGGAAACAGCTTGCCGGCGCTCTGCACGCGGGGAGCGCACGAACAATCGGCAACGTGCGTCGTCGCCTCGGCCGCCGCGTTTTGGTCGTCGCCGAGGTTGCGCTCTCACTGATTCTCCTGATCGGTGCCGCGCTCTTAACGAGCAGCTTCGTGCGTTTGCAGAACGTGAATCCGGGCTTTGATCCTCAGAACGTGCTTACGGCTGGCGTGTCGTTGCCGGTCGCTGGCCGCTTCGACTTCGATCGCAACGGCCCCGACTGGGCGCGACTCATCAACGATCTCACCGCACGTCTCGAGCAGACGCCCGGAGTCGTGGCCGCCGGAGCTGTTAGTGCGCTGCCGTTGGCGGGGGCGTGGGAAAGCGGAGGCCTGGTGATTCCGGGTCGCCCACCGGACCCACCGGGTACGGGGCCTAACGCGCAGTATTCGGTGGTGAGCGGCAACTATTTTGCCGCAGCGCGGATCAAGCTCATCGTCGGACGCACATTCGACGCGCGCGACGACGCTCAAGGGGTGCGCACCATCATTGTGAATCGGGAATTCGTGCGGCGCTACCTAACGAGCGAGCAAGGCGCCATCGGCGGTACGCTCGGCGCGCAATTCGAGTATGTGCGCAACGCACCGCCTCGCACGATCGTTGGTGTGGTCGACAACGTGAAGCTCACCGCGCTGGACGAGGAGCCGACGCCGCAGGTGTACGTGCCGGAATCGCAGTTCTCGTATCCGGGACTCGCTGTCGTTCTGCGCACCGACGGTGACCCGCGCGCCGCCATCGGCGCTCTCCGCAGCGCCGTACGTGAGGTCTCCCCACAGTTTGCCATCGACGATCTGCGCACCTTCGACGATGTCGTGTCGCAATCTTTGGCGCGACAGCGCTTCAGCATGACCTTGATCGGCGCCTTTGCACTACTGTCACTCGCGCTCGCTGTGATCGGCTTGTACGGCGTATTGTCTCTGCTCGTTGGTCAGCGCAGCCGCGAGATTGGTGTGCGCCTCGCGTTAGGTGCCACACGCGCGACTGTCATGCGCATGGTGGTCGCTGAAGGGAGCTGGATCGCCGGCATTGGCATCGTGATCGGCGTCGCCGGCGCGTTCGGCTTGACGCGCCTCTTGCGCACCATGGTGTATGACGTCGCAACAACAGACCTGCTGATATTCTCGACGGCGGCGGCACTCGTCGCGAGCGTTTCAATCGGAGCGGCTGCGTTCCCCGCACGCCGTGCGTCACGCCTTGATCCGAACAAGGCGCTCGCGACGGAATGAGGCCGCCTAACGCGTTCCCATGCGCGCTTATTCAGCGCGCATGGCGACGATCGGGTCGGCGCGCGTGGCTCGTATCGCCGGGATCAGCGTCGCGAGTGTAGCCGCGACCACCAGACCAACCGTGGCGACGCCCCACGTCGGTACATCGAACGCACTCACTCCATACAGCGTCGCCTGCAGAAGGCGCGTAACCGCGGCACTCGCACCCAATCCCACAACAATGGCGGCCGCAACGAGCAGTGCGGCGCGACGCGCGATAAGCCACATCAAGTCGCGCGCAGAGGATCCTAGCGCGGAACGGATGCCAAGTTCGCGCGACCGCTGCGCCACGGCGTAGCTCAACACGCCGTAAAGCCCCGCGATCGCCAGCAACAGCGCGACGCCGGCAAACACCGCGATCATTGACGCGAGAAAGCGCGGCTGGCCCAGACTTGCCGCGACCACGGCGCGCATCGGCATGACACGTCCGATCGCAACGCCTGGCTCAATGGCGCGCAGCGATTGCTGCACGCTACTCGCGAGCTGGTTGGGATCTCCACTGCGAACCCGAACCACGATATTGAAGACAGTCGCCCCGACATCGCGCTGCCGGTACGACCAATACATCTCCGGTCGGGGTGCTGAAATGGGACCTGCGTTTCGGATGTCACTGACAATACCCACGATCGTGGCAAAGCCATCGCCCCAGTGCACGCGCTTGCCAATGGGATCCTGCCCGGGAAAGTCCCGCTTTGCCAGCGCTTCGTTGACGACCACGACTCGAGCGGACTGCTCGGTCGCGAGGTCGTCACCGTCGCCTAACGCGCGACCGCGCAACAGGCGCTGCCCACTGACATCGAAGAAGCCTGGGGTGATCGTGCGCAGTTCCACGATGGGAAGGCGTGTGGGATTGTCCCCTGGCTGTCCTTCGTAGCGAGCGTTGAAGTTCCATCCCCACGCGCGATATGGAAGCAGCGAGATCCCCGCGGCGCGTTCCACGCCCGGGAGCGTCTCAAGCGCGGCAATGGCGGGTTCCAAAAAACGCCTAACGCCGTTACCGTCGGCATACGTTGTCGGCGACACGTGCGCCTCGAGCGTGAGAAGACGTTCCACCGCAAAGCCTGGATCGTTCTGAGTCAGGCGCAGCAACCCGCGCAGAACGAGACCAGCACTGACGAGCAGCACCAGCGACAGCGCGCCTTCGGCCACCACCAACGTGCCAAGCGCCCGGTGTTGCGCGCGGTCGGCGCCACCGCCGCGCCCGCTGCGCAAAGCGTCTTGCGGATCGCTTTGTGTGCTGCGCATTGCGGGAAGGATGGCGCACAAAACAGCGGCAAACACCGCAACACCGAATCCGAAACCAATCACGCGCCAGTCGACGCCCAATCCCGCAAGCTGCGGAATGCGCTGAGCCGCAAGGGTACCGATACTGCGCACGGCCGCCCACGCGAGTCCCAGTCCCAGTGCTGCACCCACGACGGCCAGCAGCACACTTTCAGCAAGCACTGGCCGCACGATGTCCCAGCGAGAAGCGCCCAACGCAGCGCGAATAGCGAACTCTCGGCGTAGCTGCACGCCGCGAGCGAGTAGCAGTGACGCCACGTTCGTTGCCGCAATGAGCAACACCATCAGCACGGCTGCCAGCAGCTGCAACAGCGGCGTGCGCACGTTCGCAACGCCTTCGGCCTGCAGCGGGAGCACCTGGACGGATTCGCCGTTTAGCTCAGGATGCGCGGTAACGATACCATCGAAGATCCTAACGAGCTCGCTCTGCGCAGCGGCCGCGGTATTTCCAGGTGAGAGTCTACCGAACGAGAGCAAGTAGTTGTTACGACGCTGCGAGAGAGCCTCCGGCGAAAACCGCAACGGCATCCAAATGTCGGCGCGCAGGACCTGAAATCCATGCGGTATGCGGAAGCCGGCCGGAAGAATGCCGATCACCGTCGCCGGCTGCCCGTCGACCAAGATGCTGCGAGAGATGAGGGACGAGTCTCCGCTAAAAAGACGACGCCAGATTTCCTCACTCAGAACGACCACGGGATTTTCGTTCGCCGCTTCGTCTACACTCGTTAGAAGACGGCCCCTCACCGGCACCACGCCAAGCAACGAGAAGACATTCCCCGTCACGCGAGCAGCTGGTACCTGTACGGTCGTTTCGCCGGATGCTATCAGCCCGGAACTGACCGAGGCTGCCGCCATTGATTCGATTGTGCGCGTGGCGCGACTCAGATCGACGTAGTTGGCGGGTGCGAACGGGCCCGCGCCAAACTGCGGCGTTGTTCGGTAAATCGTGACGAGCTGGTTCGGATCTACAAACGGCAACGCTCGCAGCAGCGCGCGATCGACGGCGCTGAAGACGGCGGCGGTCACGCCAATACCCACTGCCAAACACAAAATCGCCGACAACGACACCATGGGTGATCGTATGAGGCCGCGCGCGGCGCCTTGCAGATCGTCGCGCACAAGACTCACCAGGCCGATCCGCGCGCGCCGAGCCACCCCCATGCGCGCAGTCTCTCGCCTGGCAGGGCGTGATGCAGTCGCAATCGTCTCGGGATCCTGCAGCGCACGCATGATCTCCAACGCTGAGCGCGGACGCTTATCCGGCGCTTTCGATAGGCATTGCATAACGAGCCTCTCGAGCCCCGGCGGGATATCGGCGCGCCGCGCAGAGAGTGGCTGTGGCATCTCTGTGATCTGAGCCGAGAGCTGCTGATGCGGCGGCAAACCCGCGAATGGTGATGTCCCGACCAGCATCTCGTACGCCACCAGGCCTAACGCGTACAGATCGGCGCGATGATCAACGTTCGGATCGCCGACCACCTGCTCAGGTGCCATGTACGCCGGCGTCCCGAGCGACATCCCCTCCGTTGTGGCACCGCCGGACGGCGTGACCGCAGCCGCCGGCAACTTCCGATGCTTCGTGCTGATGATCGCTTTCGCGACTCCGAAGTCGGTGACGACCGCGGATGTGGTCGTGAGCAGGATGTTATCCGGCTTGATATCCCGATGGACCATGCCATGCTCGTGCGCGTAGGCGAGAGCGCGCGACACGTCCACCAGCGTGCTGATTGTCTCTCGCAGCGAGAGTGGGCCGCGCGCGAGTCGCTTACGGAGCGACTCGCCGTCCACAAAGGGCATTACGTAGTAGGGAAGCCCATCCACCTCGCCGGCGCCGAACACCGGAACGATCTGTGGATGCTGCAGCGCGGCGACGAGGGCGATTTCACGCCGAAAGCGATCCAGCGAGTCGTCATCTGCCAGTTCCCTCGGGAGCACCTTGATCACAATGCGACGGTTGAATGCCGTATCCATGGCAACGAAAACGGCAGACATGCCGCCGCCGCTCAACTGCCGCTCTATGGTGTACGCGCTTCCAACCGATTGCTGCAACCGGTCACGCAGCGTATGCGCCGCGGATTCTTCGTTAGGCAAAATCGGCTACCTCGATGGGGAAGGTCGCACGCGTGCGGCTCGCCGCACACTCGTGTAGTTGTTCCGACACCCGATGTCACGCCAGGGTTGGATCCGCATCTGTCAAATGACGGCGGCGCGACGTTTGTGACGGACCCGCCTCCTGTGGTTTCCCGCTCGCGCGAATTACGTCCGTCCGATGTCGCGCAGACGACCACGAGCCTCCTGGTTCCCTGGGTCGCGCCGGATCGCTTCACGAAAAGCCGCCGCGGCCTCCGTGGTATCGGCCCGCATCAAGTTGATGTTGCCGCGGAAGACGTACATCGCCGACGAACCCGGAAACAGCTCTTCGTTCAGCCGGAGGAGCGCAAAAGCCTCGTCGAAACGACTGGCGCGGCCAAGTCGAAAGGCCGCGATGTTCAGCGAAGGTTCTCTGAAGTCATACGCATCGCCGCCATGATAGCGTTCCCTTAGCGCGCGATAGGCGCGGATCGCCGAATCCGCACCACCCGCCGTGGCCGCTTCAACAAGAACCTGAGACAGTGGGACAGGTCGGCTCACGCCGCGATGGCATGTCGTGCACGTGACTTGTACGGGCGGCGTGGCGCGTCCAGGAAGCGAATCGAGCCTCCGATTGATCGTCTCGACCATCCGCATCATCTCTCGCGCGATGACCTTCGTACGCTTCTCGTCGCTCGCGAAGTCGAAGCGCGCCAGGTCCAACCCTTCTTCGCCGATGTGACAGAATTGACAACGGACGCCGAGTGCCGCTGTGAT
>JBFMFA010000085.1:0-9032 GCA_040753195.1 Gemmatimonadota bacterium
GGAATTTTCCTGGCGGCCCTGGCCGCGATCTGGCGCAGGCTGACGATGGCGTGGGTCGTCGGCATCCTCGGGGCGCTGGCTGCCTTCGCGCTGCTCCTCGGCGTACCGCGCATCGCGCACTACGCGACGGCGATTGTCGCGATCGGCGTGGGCGTGCAACTCGCGACGACCGCGCGCAGGGCGCCTAACGGATGGCGGCGCATCTCGCGGCGCGGTGCAGTGACCCTGGCGGCATTGACGATCGTCATGGGCTCGGGTGAACGCCTCTGGCGGATGGTGAGCGAGCGCCGCGCGGAGGGACGACTCGGCCCTTCGGCTAGCGATGCGCCTAACGTCCTGCTCATCATTTTCGACACGGCGCGGCAGGCGAGCATGAGCCTGTACGGGTATCCCCGTCCCACGACGCCGCGATTGAGCGAGATGGCAAAGGAGAGCGCCGTCTTCGAGTTCGCCTTGAGCACGGCGCCATGGACGCTCCCATCCCATGGTAGCCTGTTTACCGGCCGCTACCCGGACCGCCTAACAGGCGATTGGCTCCGTCCGTTCGCGGGTGGGCAGCGCACCCTAGCGCGCGTGCTCGGCGAGCATGGCTACGTCACCGGCGGCTTCGTCAACAATTTGCTCTACACGTCGTACGAATCGGGTCTGGATCAAGGATTTAGCCGCTACGTCGACTACCCGGTCACATTCCCGGTCATCGTCAGACACTTCACACCCGGACGTACAGGATTCGTGACGGCTTTGTTAGGCAGCCGCTCGCTCTATGATCTGTCACGAGCACTCAAGACCTTTAATCTCGACCTCGCACGCGAAGGGGCGGACGAACCTGCCAACGCACGACGGCTGACCGACGCGTTTCTGCGCTGGGAACGAGAACGCGGCGAACGCCCCTTCTTTGCGTTCATCAATTATTTCGACGCGCACGGGCTTTTTCGGCCAACTCCTTCAGAGGAGCAGCTCTTTCCTGGCGGAAGACGCCGCGACTACTATGACGCGGCCATCCATCGAATGGACGCGGAGGTCGGTCGCATCACTGCCGCGCTGCGCGCACGTGGCGTGCTGGACGAGACGATTGTGGTCGTAACATCCGACCACGGCGAGCATCTGGGCGGCCGGGGCCTCGAGGGACACGCCAACAGCCTGTACGTGTCGGCACTTCGAGTCCCACTCGTTATGCGCTATCCGCGCCGTCTGGCGGCCCAGCGCGTGGCACAACCGGTAACGTTGCGCGACGTGCCAGCGACGATCCTGGCCCTCGCGGGCATCCGCGACACCGGATTCCCTGGTAACACCCTGCCGAGCCTCTTGAGCTCACGCGTGGATAGCAGCGCGAGTCCTTTGTTCGCGTCCCTGAGCCAGGGCATCAACGTTCCTCCATCCGCACGCAACGCCGAAGGATCGCTCGCCACGCTTTTCGGGGAGAGGTACCAATTGATCCGTGGCCCTCGCGACCGCGAGGAGTTGTACGCCTATCGTCGCGATTCAACAAACCAGCAGGATCTCAGCAACCGTCTCGCGCAAGACCCGGAAGTACGCGCACTTCGCGAGCTGCTTTTGCGGCTGGCCGGAGAGACCGGAGCTCTCCCGGCACGCGCGGCGCAGAATCCCTAAGAAGCGACTTAGCCGCCGACCTGCGACAGAGCGCGCAGCCCACCAACCTGCATCTGGAGCAGCTGATGCTCTTTGGGTTTTTGCGCCAACGCCTGCCGGAAGAGATCGCCTAACGCGTCCCCATGTCTCAACGGGTCGCGTAGATTGACTTCGTGATCACCGTAGAGGCACGTGCGGAGGCGACCATCGGCCGTTAGGCGCACGCGGTTACAGGACCCGCAGTACGTGTGCGTCATCGGCGTGATAACACCAACGCTTCCCGCGGCGCCCGCCAACCGAAAGTACTTCGCCGGCCCGTTGCCGCGCGCCGGACCGCTGTCGGGCGCGAGCGCGCCCAGCACACGGATGCGATCAAGAATCTCGTCGCTCGGCACGACGTGCTCCCATGTCAACTCGCGCATCTCGCCCACAGGCATCAGCTCGATAAAGCGAACGTGCCACGGGTGTTCGATCGTCAGGCGCGCAAAATCTTCCACCTCGTCGTCATTGATGCCGCGCAGAACGACCATGTTGATCTTGATGGGGGCGAGGCCGGCCGCTTCACATGCCTGCGCCGCCACGATCGGATTAAATCCAAGGTTGCGACGCGCCAGCGCCGAAATGCGATCGGCGCGCAGCGAGTCGGCGCTCATATTCACGCGATCGAGGCCTGCCTCCCGCAGCGGTTTCGCCAGCTCGGGGAGTTTGACGCCGTTGCTGGAGAGCGAGATGTCCTCGATCTCCGGCACGGCGCGCAGCATGCGCACCAGCGTCACGAGATCCGGACGGATCGTGGGCTCGCCGCCAGTGATCCGCAAACGCCGCAGACCCAGGGGGGCGAGCTGCCTAACGATCTCCGTGATTTCCTCGTACGTGAGGATCTCCGCCTTGGGGAGCCACGGAAGTCCTTCCAGCGGCATGCAGTAGACGCAGCGGAAGTTGCAG
This sequence comes from Gemmatimonadota bacterium, assembly GCA_040753195.1. Classification (GTDB taxonomy): domain Bacteria; phylum Gemmatimonadota; class Gemmatimonadetes; order Gemmatimonadales; family Gemmatimonadaceae; genus DASYRX01. The sequence goes on from JBFMFA010000085.1 coordinate 2,536, forward strand.
CGATCCGTGACCGAGATGCGCAGGTATTCGATGCGACGGCCGAACTGGTCCTGCAGCGTCTGGAGTGCGCTCATGCGACGGGCTCCTCGGGCGCGAGGGTGCCACGGTTGTCTACCCACGCCCGGCTGCCATCAACGTAGTGTTCCCGCTTCCAGATCGGCACGCGGCGCTTGAGCTGCTCGATGATGTAGCGACACGCATCGAGCGCGGGAGCACGGCGTGGATGCGCAACGACGATGGCAACGCTGATCTCGCCTAACGTGAGATCACCGAGGCGATGGTGAATCACGATCGCCAGCCCGACGGCGCGCGCGGCCGCCTCCGCCGCAATCTTGCGCATCTCGCGCTCGGCCATTTCGTCGTACGCGGAATATTCGATCCCGCTTACGGCGCGTCCCTCGTTGACGTCGCGAACCGTTCCGTAGAATGACGCGATCGCCCCCGCCGATGGCGACGCAACGCGCTCCATGAGCGCGCTCGGCTCTATCGGCTCGCGCTGCAACGAGACGTGAATCATCCGCCGGCCACCGGAGGAATGAACGCAATCTCGTCGCCGGGAGTCAGCGCGCGATCGAGTGCGGCGTATTCGGCATTCACCGCGACAAGTGGTGCTGGTGGCAGTCGGTCCGCACCCGGAAGTGCGCGGACGTAGTCGAGTGCGTCGCGCACACGCGCGCCATCTGGAAGCGAGACGCTGAGCGAACGCTTGCCGACTGCGTCTGCGTACGAAGCGAAGAGAAGGACGTCGACTTCCATGATGAGAAGATAAAGGCCCCGCCATCCTGCGCGGGGCCTCGTGTATTTCTTGAAGCCGCTACTACGGGTCGTTTTGACCCTCAGGTAACGGCTCTAGATCGGCGACCATCGCGCGCAGCTCCTTCGATGGCTTGAAGACTGGAACTGGTCGCGCGGAAACTTCGACAGGAGAACCAGTTCGCGGATTGCGCGCCATGCGAGTCTTGCGATGACGGATCTTGAATGTGCCAAAGCCGCGGACCTCAATATTGCGCTGCTGTTGAAGCGCTTCCTTTATCGCATCGAGGAAAGCGTCGACGACACGCGCGCAATCTTTTTTCGAGATCATGGGCCCAGCCGTTTGAGCAATCTGAGCCGTAACGTATTCGACCAGGTCGGCTTTAGTCATCGGTTTGGGCAGGCGGGAGCGCGGCTCCCTTAGGCAGGCTGGCCCGTCGAAGCTAGACCGTTAAGTGTTGTGTGTCAAGCGTTTGCGCCATCGGGCATCGTTGCGCTGTCGCTGAAAAGCGGCCTCGCAGATGACGCCGAAGCTCGCGCGGATGGACGCACACAAACCCGCGGAGAAGCCCAAACAGCCGTATCGGCGTCATCTGCGGCGCTTCTGCGTTAGCTGCGTTCGTGCTTTTCCTTGTGAGCTAGGAGCCCCGGACGGCGGCCATGAACTGCCTGAAAAGGGGCCGGGCGTCGTGGGGGCCTGGGGCCGCCTCAGGGTGGTACTGAACGCCGAATATCGGCAGTTCCCTGTGCTTCAGCCCCTCGACGGTCCCGTCGTTGAGGTTCACGTGGGTGACCTCAAGCTCCGGAGCCCCTGGAACACCCTTCTCGTCGCCAGCGACGGCAAAGCCGTGGTTCTGCGAGGTGATCAACACGCGTCCGGTCTCAACATCCTTCACGGGGTGATTTCCACCGCGGTGGCCGTACGGGAGCTTCACCGTTGACCCCCCGAAACTGAGCCCGAGAATCTGATGGCCCAGGCAGATCCCGAAGATCGGGACCTTGGCGTCGGCCAGGGCACGAACAGTCCCCGGTGCGTATTTCACGGCGTCGGGATCTCCTGGGCCATTGGACAAGAAGACGCCGTCCGGCTTCAGCGCCAGCGCCTGGGCGGCGGGCGTGTCTGAGGGGACGACCGTGACCCGGCAGCCGTTCTCCTCGAAGAGCCGCAGGATATTGCGTTTGATTCCGTAGTCGTACGCGACGATGTGAGACTTCGCGTTAGGCGATCCCCACTCGTATCGCTTGCGCGTGGAGACTACTGACGCGAGGTCGAGCCCTTCCATGCTGGGGCATGCGTGCAGGGCGGCCTGCGCCTCGTCCGTCACGTCTTCACCTGGGGCGATGACGCCATTGACGACGCCTTGGCTCCGCAGGCGCCGTGTTATGCGCCGTGTATCGACGCCCTCGAGGAGCGGCACGTCGGATCGCGCGAGCCATTCGGCGAGACCGCCGTCGGCGCGCCAGTTGGAGTAGGCGCGCGACAGCTCGCGCACCACCACACCGGCGATCTGCGCCTTCTCGGACTCGTCGTCCTCGTCGTTGATGCCGTAGTTGCCGATCATCGGCGCCGTCATCACGACGATCTGCCCGCGATACGAGGGGTCGGTAAAGACCTCTTGGTATCCCGTCAGGTTTGTCGTGAAGACAACTTCGGCCACGGACATGCGCGGGCGACCCGCGAGCCACCCACGAAAAAGGGTTCCATCCTCGAGGAGGAGGAACCCCGGAACGCGACCAGAAGGTGCGGCCATCTCTACTTGGGGGCCTCCGCCGGTCCTTTTGCCGCGGGCGTATCGGGCCGCGCTGGCTGCGCGTTAGGTGTCGTTAGGGGCACGGCCGGCTGCGACTGCGGTTGCGCCGGCGCCGATGCCGGCCCCGGCAGCTGATCGAGCACGGAACGCGGCGCCACCGCACGCACCGACATCATCTGGAGAATGAACGCGAGACCGAGGAAGATGCCGCCACACCACCAGCTCGCCTTGGTCAACAGATTTCCTGCCTGACGAGTGCCGATGAACGCATCAGCAGCGGTTGAAACGCCGCCAAAGCTGGCGGCCAGACCGCCGCCCTTCCCTGCCTGCAGCAGGATGGCGGTGATGAGAACCAGACTATCGATAACGAGGAGAACGAGCAGGAACGTATACATGCGCGCTGCGAGAAAACTGATTTAGAGCGTACGCCAGGTGGCCGTGAGCAAGTCCAATAAAATCGCGGACTTAGAAGGCAGAATCAAGTGCTCGCGATGCTGGACCAGCCGACCGCGTCGAGGCTTGCGCCCCCGACCAGGAGTCCGTCGACATCGCTTGCGGCGAGGAGCGCGGCCGCATTCCCACGATTGACGCTCCCGCCGTAGAGGATGGGCGTGTGTTTGGCCCGTTCCCCCAGCCGCTCGACCAGAAACTCGCGAATCGACTTGTGCACGACGCTGGCGTCCTCCGGCGTCGCGTTTTTTCCGGTTCCGATCGCCCAAACTGGCTCGTACGCGATCGTGAGATCAGTAGCCTGGGTCGCGTCCACGGTCGCGAGGCCCGCCGTGAGTTGGCGCAGCACGACCTCTTCGGTCGCGCCCCGCTCGCGCTCCTCGAGCTTCTCGCCAACACAGAGCATCGGCGTTAGGCGTGCACGCAACGCCGCAGCGACTTTACGCCCGGCCTGCTCGTCGGTCTCGCCGAAAACGTGCCGCCGCTCCGAGTGCCCGACGAGCGCGACGAACGCACCCGCGTCGCGCGCTATGGACGCAGATACTTCGCCTGTGAAGGCACCCTTGTCTTCCCAGTGAATGTTCTGCACACCGACGAGGATCTCACTGCGCTCGCGCAGCGCGTCATGCACAGCCGTCAGCGTCGCGGCGGGTGGAAAGAAGATGATGGTGCGATCTGTATGACGCGGAAAGTGCCCGAGGAACGTCCGCAGAAAGTCGCGGGCGTCTGTGGGGCCGTGGTGCATTTTCCAGTTCGCGGCGAAGACGGGCCTGCGGATACGGCTCATTTGTCAGCGAGCGCCTCGACACCAGGGAGCTTTTTGCCTTCCAGGAACTCGAGCGACGCACCACCGCCGGTGGACACGTGCGTCATCTTGTCGGCGAGTCCGGCGTCTTCCACGGCGGCCGCCGAATCGCCGCCACCGACGATCGTTAGGGTGCCGGCGCTCGTACCTTTTGCCATTGCTTCGGCCACCGCGCGCGTACCCCGATCGAAGGGTGGGGTCTCGAAAACGCCCATGGGGCCGTTCCACACGACAGTCTTGGCCGTTTGAATGGCGCGCGCATACGACGCGATACTGTCCGGGCCGATATCGAACATCGCCTGGTCGGCTGGGATGGCGTCGCGCTTGACCACCTTCCACGCGTTAGGCTGATCCAGCGCAGGCGCGATGATGCAATCGTGTGGCAGCGTAATGCGCATACGGGCGCGTTCGAGCAGATCGCGCGCCAGGTCAACACGATCCGCTTCGACCAGCGACTTCCCTGTCTCCAGACCCATCGCTTTGTAGAACGTGCACGCCATCGCGCCGCCAATGAGGAGCCCGTCGACCTTCGGCAGCAACGCCTCGATAACGTCGATCTTTCCCGAGATCTTGGCACCGCCAAGGATGGCAATGAACGGCCGTTTGGCATCTGCCAGAGCACGCCCGAGGAACTCGAGCTCACGCTCCATCAGCAACCCTGCGACGGCGGGCTTCAAGAATTCGGTCACACCGGCCGTAGAGCTGTGAGCGCGATGCGCCGCACCGAACGCGTCATTGACGTAGAAATCGCCGAGCTGCGCGAAGGATTTGGATAGCTCGACGTCGTTTTTTTCCTCACCGGCGTGGAAGCGCGTGTTCTCGAGCAGCAGCATCTCGCCGTCACCTAACGACTTGGACGCGTCGTACGCTCCGGGCCCGATCGACTCGCCGAAGAAATGCACGGGGCGTTTGGTTAGCTGGCCCAGCCGGTCCGCAACGGGCTGGAGCGAGTATTTGGGGTCAGGGCCGCCTTTCGGACGGCCGAGGTGCGACAGCAGGACGATGCGCGCGCCCATACGCGCCAGCTCGTCGAGCGTGGGGAGCGCGGCACGGATGCGCGTGTCGTCGCTCACCTTGCCGTCTTCCAGCGGCACGTTGAAGTCGACCCTAACGAGCGCTCGCCGGCCTTGCGTTTGCTCGGGCGTTAGGTCTCGTATCGTCTTTTTATTCACGCAGGATGAATCGAGTCAGTTGTGAGAGATCGGCTTGGAGTTGTGCCGAGTGATCAGTTGGGGGCGTGAGTTCAAGTGGTCAGTTTGGTGTTCTGTTTCTCAGAACTTGACCTGACAACCTAAACTGAGCACCCGAGTAAACTCCAAGCCGATCACGCAAAACTGCTTTAGAGTTTTGATCCGACGAGTCGGATCAGGTCGAGACATCGATTCGCATATCCCCATTCGTTGTCATACCACCCAGAAACTTTCAACATGGTTCCGTCGACCACGTTCGTGTTCTTTGAATCGATGATGCACGAGTGCGGATTCCCGATGTAATCGGTGGACACGAGCTCCTCGTCGCTTACCGCGAGAATCCCCTTCATACTGCCGGTGGCAGCGGCTTTGAACGCCGCATTGATCTCGTCGATCGTCACAGTCCGCTCGACTTCCACCGTCAGCTCCGTAATCGATACGTCAGGTGTTGGGACGCGAATCGAAATCCCGTCGATCTTCCCCTTCACTTCCGGAATCACCAAGGACGTCGCCTTCGCCGCGCCCGTCGTTGTTGGAATGATGGACAGCGCTGCAGCACGCGCGCGCCGCAGGTCTTTGTGCGGCAGATCGAGCACCTGCTGATCGTTTGTGTACGAGTGGATCGTCACCATCAAGCCGTGCTTAAAGCCAAATGCATCCCTAACGACCTTCACCATCGGGACGACGCAGTTGGTGGTGCAGGAAGCGTTGGACAGGATGTGATGCTTCGCCGGATCGTACGTGCCGTCGTTGACGCCCATCACGATGGTGATGTGCTCCTGCTTGGCCGGCGCTGAGATAATCACTTTTTTTGCGCCGGCATCGATGTGCTTTTGTGCATCAGCGGCGTTTGTAAACTTGCCTGTCGACTCGAGCACGATGTCGACGCCGAGGTCTTTCCAGGGGAGTTGGGCCGGGTCTTTCTGCGACAAGACCTTGATGCTGTCGCCATCGATGGTGATGGCATCGCCGCCTCCGCTGGACGTGCCTTTGTACGTGCGATGCACCGAGTCGTATTTGAAGAGATGCGCCAGGGTCTTCGTGTCGGTGAGATCGTTCACCGCGATGAAGTCGATATCCAGCTTTTGTTCTTTGGCGGCGCGCACGACCTGCCGGCCGATGCGTCCGAAGCCGTTGATCCCTACCTTGATCGCCATAGCGTAATTGTATCCTCGTTAGGTTGCCGCATCGCCCGGAGGCGCAGGGGCTCGGGCGCGGCCAAAAGTCAGGTATGCTACGGAGCGAGCGCCAGCGGCAAACATTGCCGCCGCGCACGCGTTCATGGTGGCACCCGTCGTGATCACATCGTCCACGAGAATCAGATGCGCGCCGCGTACGCGCGCCCGATAGGCGCCCATGACAGTAAACGCGCCAGCAACGTTGCCAAGTCGCTGCTGCCGTGTCAACGCCGTCTGCGTTGTCGTGTGACGCACGCGCACGAGCACGTTCGACAGACACGGAACGGTCCAGCGACGCGCCAATGCTGCAGCCAATAGCTCACTTTGGTTGTATCCTCGTTCTCGGAGACGGGCCGGTGCCAGCGGCACC